>NZ_VOSM01000008.1 GCF_007997015.1 Lujinxingia vulgaris | reverse complement strand
GCGAGTCAGGGCGGCGACCTGGCCTGCGACATGACGACGGGGGCGAGTCATTGGGGGCTCCAGTGAGGTGGAAGGGTTGGTGTTGGACCTCTCTGGCTTGTTATCGGAGGGAAAATGAGAATGTTGCGTGGCGGATGAAAAAAAGGTGGGGAGATGTAGGCAAGTAGCTGACCGGTTCCAGGTGCGTTCTGTCGCGTCGACGTGGCGATCAGGCGCGTAATTGCTGGGCTTTCTTTGACCCACGGTCATCTTCGGGGGTGACCCACGGTCATTTTCGTGCGGTGTTTTATCAGTCAAATGCTACCGTTCTGATGGAATCAACCCCGGTCACCTCACTTTCCGCTGAGCGCACAATCACGACGCAGCGGCTGCATCTGCGCGAGTTCGTCCAGCATCTCATCCGCGCTGGAAAATCCCGTAGCGTTCGATAATGACGCTTCACACTTTGCAACTCCGGAACGCTCCATCCCTAAGTTAATGGACAAAACCTATTGCCCCTCCCTGCCCGGCTTTTCCCTGGGGGGCCTCTCCCACTCCCAGATGAGTTCGCGCGCTCCCCTGAAACGTCACATTCGGGCGTCCGTAAAAACGGATTGCCACCCAAGAACTTCTCTCTCACCCGCAAGAACACTCGACTTTCGGTGACCCTCGGTCGGGTCGATTGCGACCCTGGTCGATTGCGACCCTGGGTCAGTTCGCGCGGTCAGTTCGTGCATGACCCTGGGTCACCCTTAACCGGGTCGATTGCAACCCTGGGTCAGTTCGCGCGTGACCCACGGTCACGACAATTGAGCCCTCTGGACAGGGCGATTGGTGACCGCAAAAACACTCTACTTCCCGTGACCCTCGGTCGGTTCGATTGCGACCCTGGGTCACCTCTAACCCCGCCATCGACGCCCTGCTCAAGCACACCCCTCCGCTACATCTGCCCGGCTCATACAAAGCGCATCCACGCCACGCGCCGACCACGTGCAATCGACTTTACATGCTTATCCGTATGCGTCCCGCAGCGAGATTGTGCGCAAGGCGCCGTATTGCTACCACTCCTCGCCCTGCTACACTTCCCCTCGGTCTCGCGTCCGAGGCCGCGCACCGAAACCCACGGATTCCCGGCTGCCCATGATCCCATCCTCTCCCGATACACGCCGAAGAATTGGCGTCGCGCTCCTGCTGGGAGGACTAACGCTCGTGGCCTTTCTCTCACGCGGCTTCTGGCTTCAGTCGAGGCCGGGGCCCGACGTCCCCGAGGACCACACTCGTGTGCTCGCGGGGCGCGTGCTCACGGAAGGGGGCCGGCCCCTGCCGGGAGCCACTGTCATGGCCGGAGCCCTTGAGGTGGAAAGCGATGCGCAGGGGCACTTTGAGTTCGACCTCGAAACCCTGAACTCGGCATCCGATGGCACGATCCTCCTTGACGCGACCCACCCGGAGTACGTGCGCGGCGGGGTCGGCGAATTGGGTACAATGCGACTCAACGCCCCCAAGGGCGACACGCAACCCCCTGAATCCATTGATGTTTTTCTGCACAAACCCGCACACCTGCGCGGACGCGTCACCCTCAACGGCGCCCCGGTTGAAGACGCCGTCATCGGGCTCGCCTACACCGAGGCCCATGGGCTGGGGCAGGAACCGCTCGTGCCTCACACCCTCTCCGAGCTCGCCCGCACGGACGTCGAGGGACGCTTTGAACTCAACCGCCTCGCTGCCGGACGCGTCGCGGTCACAGTGGAGACGAACCTGGAGGACTTCCCCTACGCCGAGAGCCAGGCTCTGCGTCTGCGGCCCGGAGAAGATGGCGGGGAGGTGCACATCGAGCTCCGACCCACCACCGCGCTCACAGGTGTCGTCCTCTCCGCTTCGGGTGAACCTCTGGCCGCCAACGTCACCATGACCGGCACCCAGACCTCTCGCCGCACCGAGACATCGAGCACGGGTCGCTTTCGCTTCGATGATCTTCCCCCGGGTGACTACACCCTGAGCGCCGCCGCCCCCGATCACTACCCCGACACCCTGGGCCCCTTCACCGTGGAGACGGGCACCACCGCCGCTTACGACCTCGTCCTGGAACCGGCCCGGGGACTCTTCGGGCGAGTCGTCGGGCCTGATGGCCAGCCGCAACCCGGCTTTGTGATCGCCTCTTCCGCCGGCGATAGCCGCCGCCTTCCCGTTGGCGACGACGGGCTCTTCAACTGGGAGTCCGCCCCGGATGTCCCCTGGACGCTCCAGGCAACCTCCTCGGCCTACGGGCCCTCGGCCCGGCAAAGCACACGCCTCGGCCAGCCCGTCACCCTGGAGCTTCGCCCCGGCGGGGAGTTGGCCGGCGCCGTCGTCGATGCCCGCGGCCGGCCCGTCACCTCCTACCAGATCGCCATCGCCGCGATGGACGTGCCCCCGCCCCACCCCTACGTCCCCGGGCGAATCAACGCCGAGCAGGTCGAGACCTCCACCGGACGCTTTCGCATCGGCCCGCTCACCCCGGGCTACTACGCGCTGGTAGCCCGCGCGCCGGGGCTTGCGCCGGTCACCTCCGAGCTCTTTGAGGTGCGCGCCGGGCGCACCACCGACAACATCCGCCTGCAGCTTATCGAAGGCGCGGCCATCGAGGGCGTTGTGCGCGATCGTCAGAGCGGAGAGCCTATCGCGACGGCCTCAGTCACCCTGGTCGACCCCTCCCAGCGTCTGTCGCCGCGAAACACCCTGGCCAACCCCTCGGGCCACTACGCCCTTGATGAGCTCCCCGACGGGCTTGTCACCCTGCATGTGCGCGCCAACGGCTACGAGCCCGAGCTCGTCGCCGGCATCGAGCTCGCAAGCGGCGAAACCCTCTCCTACGACATCGAACTCACCCCCACCGACAACCCCGAGCCGGCGCTGGCCTTTTACGGCATCGGCGCCAGCCTGCGCAGCCAGGCCCGCGACATCGTGGTGGTCAATGTGATGCCCGGCTCCGCTTCCGCAGAAGCCGGACTTCAGCCCGGCGACCGCATCCTGGCCGTCGATGAGCTCCCCACCCATCGCTTGAGCCTGCCGGACGTCATCGCGCGCATCCGCGGCCAGGCCGACACCCCGGTCTCCTTAAGCATTGAGCGCCCTGGCGATGGCGAGTTTGTGGTGGACATCGCGCGCCGCCGCGTGCGAGTGCAGCGCTGATTTTTGATCGATTTACAACGACTCGTAGTCCCCGCCCGCGCCCCCATCCGGGCGATTTGAACGGAGCTCCCATGATTCGCCACCCCCTTCCTCCCGCTCCTCGACCGGTCTCGCTGGACGAGAACCCGCGCCGGTGGCTGCCCACCCCGGAGGCCCTCGTCGGCGCGCTGGAGAAGAACATCGACGCCGGTGAGCCCGCCGGACTGCGCGCCCTGGCCCCGCTGATGGGCGCGCCCGAGGTCGATCTGACGGTGACCCCGCTCACCGCCCGCGCCACGATGCTGGGCGCGCTGAGCGGGCGCGCCTTCTACCACCACGAGCTCCGCCTTCGCCAGCCGATGCCCGAGCATCTCGAGCCCGAGCTCGCCGTCTGGCAGGCTGGCACCACCCCCGAGTGGAGCGACGGGGTTTTGGCCGAGCCCAAGTATTTTTCCTTCTTTCAAGACGCCCCCTTCCCCGCCTTTAACCCCAATCACCGACGCAAGTGGCGTGCGCATGAACTTCTGCACGGGGCCTCGAAGTTCTTCTGGCATCCGCAGATGACGCGCTTTGAGCTCTACGTCAGCGCGCGCCTCAATGAGCTCTTGCCGATCATCCACTGGTACGGCTTCGATGAGATCTTTCGCCCGCGTTGCGCAGAGCACCGCGGCAAACTTCTCTACCGCGAGTTCTGCGCTGCCTGCGAGGGGTTGGCCCGCCCTTACTGGGAGCTCGATCTGGCGGCAGAGCCGCAGCAGCGCGCCTTAGGGATGGGTGCGGCCCACAACGCCCTAGAGCATCTGGAGAGCGAGTGGAGCGCGATTGTCCAGGAGATCGCCACAGGCCGCCTGCACGCCACCCCGCGTGGCCGTCTGGACGCCTCCAGCGACGCGGTGGGCTATATGCGCGCCCACTGGAACCGGGTCACGGCCTGGTCGACCGGCTCCTGGGTGGAGCGTTTTCTGGTCGACGGCGTCGACTACTTCAGCACACTCGACGCGCTCCTTCTCAACGTGGGGCAGGCCACCCAGGATCTTGTCTGCGGCACACTCGAGGTCGACACTTCGGTCTACCGCGCCCGCCGCACGCGCCGGCAGCTCCAGGATATCGCCTCGCGCGTGCTCGTGGCTATGGAGTGGCTCGATCCGGAGAGCGATGAGGGCCAGCGCGCCGAAGATGCGCTTGAACCCCACCTCGAGGCGCTGGCCGGCGCCTGTGGCGAACTTCTCGAAGAGCCCGAAGACATCGACTCCTGCGAAAGCGCGGCGCTGGAGAGCTTTGCCGGCTGCGCCCGCGCCTTCTCGGAGGTGGCGGAGCTCTTCCCGGAGCCCATCGCCGAGAGCTTTCTGGGCTTTGGCTACCGCTTCCTCGACGCCGATATTTTTGCCGAGGCCGGTGCCGCCCAGCTTGCGCGGGGCGTCGAAGACGGCGCTCCTAAAACCTTCGCGATGCTCACCGACCCGCTCGACAGCGCCGTGGCCCTGACGCAGTGGGAAGGGTTCGACACCACCGGCCGCCTCACCGAGCGCCTTCACGGCTGGCTCAGCGATCAACTTGGCGAAGAGCACCCCTTCAGCGAGCAGGCTCGATTTGAGGCTTTCGCCAACGCAGAGCCCCGCGGCGACGAGGAAGCCACGCTTTTTGCCTCACTGCCCGACGCCCCAGCCGATCTTCTGGAAGCAGGCGGCCGCCTGCGCCCACACGCCACACTGCGACGCGCCAGCTTCGCCGCCTCCATCATCACCCACACCATCGGTCAGAAACTTCCCGAAGGCAGCGACGACTCCCAGATTCCGGTCGCCGCCGCGCTCGTCGACGGCCAACTTCGCCTGGTCGCCGAGTCCGACGACATCACCCGCATCCTCAACCATCTGCAGGCCGGCGAAGATCGCACCCACTGGCTGACCGAGGCGCTCTGCGAGCCCCTCTACGAACTTCTCGAGAACAGCCTCGTCTGCTGGCTGCCCGAGCCACGTCGCGTACATGACCAGAGTGAGACCCTCTGAAACACGACCCACGGTCATATAAAAAACGACCGTGGGTCACCTAGAAAACGACCGTGGGTCGCATGAAACCCTCTTTCTATGCGCCTCATCGTCGCATTATTGTCCTATTAAAAATCGACCCACGGTCACCCAAAAACTGACCGTAGGTCACCACCAACCACCCTCAAAAAATCGACCCACGGTCATTCTCAAGACGACCCACGGTCACCCAAAAACTGACCGTCGGTCACCCCAAACACCCTCGAAAAAACGACCCACGGTCATTCTCAAGACGACCCACGGTCACCCAAAAACTGACCGTCGGTCACCCCAAACACCCTCGAAAAAACGACCCACGGTCATTCTCAAGACGACCCACGGTCACCCAAAAACTGACCGTCGGTCACCCCAAACACCCTCGAAAAAACGACCCACGGTCATTCTCAAGACGACCCACGGTCACCCAAAAACTGACCGTCGGTCACGCAAAAACTGGCACCCCAAAAACGACCCACGGTCATTCTCAAAATGACCGTGGGTCGCCTGAGAGCAAGCATTTAAGCGCTTAATCCACGCGTCCCCACCCGCCATCACTCCCTCATTTCCGCCCCCAACACCCTGCCATTTCCCACCCCATCGCACCTTGCCCGCCAGCCCCCCCAACCTTATGCTACGAGCGGCCCTGTTGCCCCTCACTCCCCGCGCACCTGCCCCGGCCTTCTATGGCAAGCGACGACCTTAAAAGCCCCTCCGACTTCTCCGACCTGGTTGACCAGGCAGAGAGCCTCGACCCCTTTGCCTGGGATGACCTTCAGGATCAGGTCATCGACGAGGTGGTCACTGTACCGGTGGTGTGTTTTCGCTGCGGCGAGGATGACTTCGCCATCGACGGGCAGGCGGTGCGCGAGATCGTCGGCCAGCTCGAGACCACGCCCCTTCCCGGCGCGCCCGGGCACATCCGCGGCATCGCGGTGTTGCGCCGTCAGGTCATCGGTGTGCTCGACTTAAGTGCTTTTCTCGAGTCACAGAACGCCGGTCCGGCCCTGGCCAGCAACACCCGCCGCACACTCATTGTCGACACCCCGCACTACACCGTGGGCCTGGACGTCGACGAGGTCACCGGCCTTGATGAGTGGCCCGAACATCTGCTTCGCGAAGACGCCCTGCCCACCACCATCAAAGGCAGCACGCGCCGATACGCCATCGGGGCGCACCCGCTGGGTGAGGAGCTCTGCGTGCTCCTCGACATTGAGCGCCTCCTCGACGACGCCGCGGTCCGATGAGCACTGCCTCCCTCGACGCCCTCTTCTTTCGCTGCGGCACCGCCACGCTCTGCGTGGAGCTCAAACTTGTGAGCAGCGTGCTCGCGCCGGAGAGCGTCTCGATGACGGTGCTCGACCCGCGCCCCCACCTGGGGATGACGCCCACCGAACACGGTATGGTCGGGCTTCTCGATCTTCCCGGCCCACCGGTGGGCCTCTACCTGGGTACGGTGCTGGGCACCTTTCCGCTGGCCCCGCGCGACCTGCTCCCCCTGCCGGGCTGGCTTCGCGGCGCGCTGCCCCCCATCCTCCGTCCGGCCGTCACTCTGCTCGACGATAAGGTTGTGTGGCTCCTTGATCTCGATACACTCAGCAACGCCCCGGCCGCTGCGATCACCGGCTGAAGGGCGCTTTGAGCCGCGCGCGGCTCTCACCTACGAAGGTCTGTCATGTTGCTGTGGAAAAAAGTCGGCATCTACATCGCCACCCTGACGCTGATCGGCGTGGGCGTGCTGGCGTTTCACGGCCACATCTTCACCGCCGCGCTGCTGCTTGTGGCCGGCGTGGCCACCATCGGCTTTACGCGCCAGTCGCTCGCCCCTTTGAGCGACATCACCGCGGTGGTCGAGTCGATCGCCGAAGGCAACCTGCGCTCGGCCCACCTCAACGCCGATCCGCACAGCGAAGTCGGACGACTGGCCGGCGCCACCAACCGCATGCTCGACGAGCTCAACGCCATCAGCCGCCACGCCGACGAGCTGGCCGCCGGTCGCATCGGCGTCATCGAACACGAGGCGATGCTGCTGCGCTCGGGAAAACTCTCCGACGTCGATCTTCCGCTTCCCCGCGGCGCCGGCAAACTCGGACGAAGTTTTCACAGCCTCACCAACCAGATGCGCCGCCTCACCGTGCAGGCCCGCGTCATCTCCCGCGACCACCTGACCTCGCCACTCCTCGATGAGCGCGTCCCGGGAGAACTTGGCGAGGCGTTTGGCGCGATGGTCAAAAATCTGCGCCAGCTCTCCGAGCGCGCCCGTCAGATCGCCGAAGGCGACCTCACAACCACCACCGCCGAGAGCGAGGGTGACTTAAGCTCGGCCTTTAACCAGATGGTGCTCAGCCTCAACGAGCTCGTGCGCGAGATCGTCTCCACCGCCCTCAACGTCTCCACCGCCGCCGAAGAGATCCTGGTGGTGCTCCGCGACCAGGAGCTCGCCGCCTCCCACCAGGCCAGCAGCGTCGAGGAGACCCAGCGCACCATGGAGACCCTGCTCTCCTCGGCCCGCAAGATCGCCGAGAGCGCGCAGACCGTCTTCAAGTCCGCTGAAAAAACCCAGGCCAACAACCGCACCGTCGGCGAACGCATTGGCGAGTTGAAGTCGCATACGGTGCGCATCACCGAGATTCTGGAAGTCATTAAAGCGATTGCCGACCGCTCCGACCTGCTGGCGCTCAACGCCAGCCTGGAGGGCATGCGCGCCGGTGAAGCGGGTAAGGGCTTTGCGCTGGTCGCCGCCGAGATGCGCCGCCTGGCCGAGAACATTAAAGAGTCGGTCAGCGACATCAAACTGCTCGTCAGCGACATCCGCGAATCCTCCCTGGCCAGCGTCATGGCCACCGAGGAGGGCTCGCGACTCTCGGAGCGCACCACCGAGACCTCCCTGAAGATCTCGCTCATCACTCAGCAGCAGCAGTCGGGCACCGAGCAGGTCACCCAGTCGATGGACGAGCTCTCGCACCTTATCAATCAGGGCGTCGCCGGCACCCGTCAGGTCACCACCGCCGCCCGGGAGCTGCACAACGCCTCGGAGAGCCTGCGTCATATCGTCGAGAAGTTCCGGGTCATGGAGACCGAGGCCTCCTCGCCGAAACGCCCCACACGCACGCCAACTCGCACCATCCCCGGCCGCGCGACCAGCCCGCTGCCCTCCGTCGACGCCAGCAAAGAGCTTCCGCTTACAGCTCCGGCCGACCTCTCCCGCGAGATCCCCGCCGACCGCTCCACAGAGCTCCCACTCTCAGCTCCGGCCGACCTCTCCCGCGAGATCCCCGCCGACCGCTCCACAGAGCGCGAGGCCACCCGCTCTCGCCCGCTCCGCAAGGCCTCCCGCAACCAGATCGCGACCCCGGTGGGCTTCAACGGCAACCTCTCCGACGTCCCCACCGACCGCCAGCCCCGCCGCGCCGTCGAGCTCGCCGCAAAGAGCGCCCAGGAGACGCCCACCATCGAGTTCAGCGCCGCCATCGCCGAAGACGACGCCTTCTTCCAGGATCTCCTCGACGCCCGCGATGAGGCCGCCGCAAAGGCCGACTCCGAGGCTGACGACGCCCCCGCCGACCGCTCCCGCGAGTTCGACGCCATCGCCCGCCAGCTCGGCGCTGACGAGAGCGAGAGCGAGGCCGAGAACGCGCCCGAAGGCGACGACGTCCACGCTAAAAACACCTCGCCCGTCCTCGGCGATGAGGAGTCGGAGCCCTCATGAGCTTTGGCGCCCTGATCGAAAAATTCCGTGCGGTGGCGCTCGAGCGCCTCGAACGCATGAACGCCCTGCTCGTTAACCTGGAGCGCACCCCCGACGACCCGGAGGCCGTCGAGGAGATCCTGCGCGAGATCCACACCCTTAAAGGCGAAGCCAAAATGATGGGCTTTGCCGACGTCAACCTCGTCGCCCACCAGACCGAGCACCTCCTGCTCGACGATCCCTCCGGTGCCCACATCACCCAACCTGAGCGTGTCGAGCTGATCTTTGAAGGCCTCGATCTGATGCGCGCGCTCATGACGAAATCCGCCGGCAACGCCACCCAGAGCCTCGACCTCTCCGGCTTCGTCGACCGCGTCAATCACCTGCGCGACGGCGCTCCCGCAAAGATCAATCCCCACGATCCGGCCGCTCAGAATTCGGCGGCGCCCTCCCCCGCCGACACTCCCGCTGCAGCCCCGAAGGCGCCGGCCGAGATCGACGAAAAACCCGTCTCAGACGCGCCCACCGCCGACTCGCAACCTGTTGATTCCAAAGAGGAATCCAGCAGAATCAACGCTCCCACACCTGCACAAACGCCGGCCGCCGACACCGCGCTCGCCACACCGCCGAGCGCGCCGTCCACACTGGCGCCGCAGGCCACCCAGCCCACCCGCGCGCGCATCGGCGCCGGCAACGAGCGCGAGCTGGAGTCGGGCGCGCTGCGTATTCAGACAACCACCAACCTGCGCGTCGACGTCGAAAAGCTCGAACGCCTGGGCGAGCTCGCTGGCGAGGCGCTCTTGATGAGCCGCCGGGTGGGGTATCGGCTCGGAGAACTGCACGGCATCCGCCAGGATCTGCGCGCGATGCTCTCCCAGCTCGAAGGCCAGCTGCCCAAAAGCCACACCATGGCGCTGCGCAACCTCAACCACCGCCTCGACGCCTGCGAGACGGCCCTGCGCGAGGAGAGCTACCAGGTCAACGTGCGCGCCTCGCAGATCGACGACCAGACCCGCTACATGCGTCACGTGCCGCTCGCGCAGGTCTTAAGCCACTACCCGCGCGCGGTGCGCGATCTGGCCCAATCCCAGGGCAAACGCGTGCGCCTGGTCGACACCTTCGGCAACGTCGAGGTCGACCGCGCCATCCTCTCCGCCCTCTCTGAGCCCCTGCTCCACCTGGTGCGAAACGCCGTCGACCACGGACTGGAAACCCCCGAGGAGCGCAAAGCCGCCGGCAAAGAGCCCGAGGCCGAGATCGAATTGAGCGCCGAGTACGTTGGCGACTCCATCCGCGTCGTGCTCTCCGATGATGGCCGCGGCATCAACCCGCAGATCATTCGCAAAAAAGCCATTGAACGGGGCATCCACACCGCCGAATCCGCCGCGCGCCTCTCCGACCAGGAGGCCATCGCGCTGATCTTTGAAAACGGCTTCTCCACCCGCGACTCCGTCAACGACGTCAGCGGCCGCGGCATCGGCATGGACGTGGTGCGCCGCCAGATCTCCAAGGTCGGCGGGTTTATCGAGATCGAGAGCGAGGTCGGCCGCGGCACCACCTTCACCCTGCACCTTCCGGTGACCACGGCCGTCAACTCCGTGCTCGTCTTCACCCTGGGCGAGCGCCAGTTCGCGCTGACCGCCAAAGATGTGGAGCGGGTCATCGATGTGGGCCGCGAAGAACTTCGCCGCGTCCATGGCGCGGTCTGCGTGCCGGTGGGTGAGCGCCTCATCCCTCTTCTGGACTGGACCGCCCCGCTGGGGCTGGCCGAGCGGGGGCAACCCCCGGAGCGCTTCAGCGTGCTGCTCGTGCGCAAGGGCGCGCGCCGCGTCGCCGTGTGGATCGACCGCGTCCTTGGCGAGCGTGAGGCCATCAGCCGACCCCTGGGCGACTTTTTGGCCGGCGTGCGACTCTGCCGCGGTGTCGCCCTGACCGACTCCGGCGACGTGGTGCCCCTTCTCAACGTCGTCGACCTGATGGAGCGCAGCGAGCATGACTCGCGCTTCGATCTCGAAAAACCCCGACGCCAGCGCTCCTTTACCGCGGTGCAGGGAACCCGCGCGCTGGACATCCGCACCATCCTGGTGGTCGAAGACAGCGAGGTCACCCGCACGCTCGTCACCTCAATTCTGCGCGGCGAGGGCTACCGGGTGCTCGAGGCCGACGACGGCCACTACGGCCTGGAGATGCTCGGTCGCCACCGCGTCGATCTGGTGCTCACCGACATCCAGATGCCCACGATGGACGGCCTTCAGCTCCTCCAGCGCATCCGCACCTCCGAAGATCACGCTCGTCTCCCGGTCGTCATCCTCACGACCCTGGGTGAGCCCGCCGACAAGGAGCGCGCCATGCGCCTGGGCGCCAACGGCTACCTGGTCAAACTCGACTTCCAGGAGAAAACGCTCCTGGAGACGGTGCGCCGCTTCCTCTGAGCGCAAAAAAGCCGGTGCGAAGTCCGCGCCGGCCGCCATGCCCTAAACTCTTGAATTCAAAAGACTTTCAGGCAACCTCGCGCTGGCAACGCACGATGGCCTGCTCCACCTCGGCCGACTTCGGGGCGCGGCGCAGGTAGTCGAGCGCCTCCTCGTACTCCCCCATCTCCGTGGCGCTCACGCCCAGGATGGTCCAGACGCGGTTGAGCATCTTTTCGGGCATCTGCCCCGAGGCGCGCATCTGATGGCAGACCCGGTAGGCCTCCCGCCAGTCCTCATCGGAGAGCGCCGCCTCGGCCTGGGCCAGAAGCTCCTGATGAAAGTCCGAGGCGGTCGCCAGGCTGCGCCCGCTGCGACGCCCCACCAGCGACTGCCCCGTCTGCAACATGCTCATGCAGCTCATCACCACCATCACCGCAAAGATCGCGATGAGGAAGCTGCGAAAGATCAAAAAGCCCACGATCGCTGCCGGGATCGCCACAAAAATGCTCACATTAAGCGTAATGCGACGCGCGCTCTCCTCGTCTTTGAAGCGGCGCAAAATCAGATGAAACAGCTGCCCACCATCCAGCGGCCACATCGGAATCAGCAGGTTCACCAGGCTCCAGCCGATGTTCACAAAGAGCAGCGCCGCCACAAAAGTCGCGCTCCAGGTTGAGGCATAGGCGACCTGCGGCGCGAAGGTGGCAAAAAGATAGACCAGCCCCCCGAAGATCAGGCCGGCGGCCGGTCCGGCGAAGACCACCCGTGCGTCTTCCCCGTCGGTGTTGGCCTCGCGCTGCATCATGCAGAGCCCGCCAAAGCCGTGCAGCAGCACGCTGGGGCCCAGCCCGTAGCGCTGCGCCACAAGCGCGTGGCCAAACTCGTGCACCAGCAGCGAAATCGTCACCGCCACCACCCAGATCAATCCGGCGAGCATGGAACCACCGCTCAGGGCGGGGAAAAAGACGATCATGGCCATGATCAGCCCGTACCACATCGAGACAGACACCTCGATGTTTCGCCAGGTGAAGATATGCAGTCCGGAACGCTCTAAGAACATCGTGCAAAAACCTCAACGCGAGAGGGTGTCAAAGGGGTCGCTTAGTCGGAGCGCCGCCGCTGAAGGCGCGCGCCCACCCAGGCGGGGCTTCCGGCCACGTCGGGGGCGATCTTTCGCACCTCCACGCAGACCTCTTCGACCTGCGCGTGGCGCTCCAACACCAACCGCACCACCTCGCCGGCCAATTTCTCGACGAGGTAACGGCTGGGGCCCTGCGCAACTTCCACCACGATCTCGGCCAGGTGGCGGTAGTCCAGCGTCTCATTGAGCTCATCGGACTCGGCCGAGGAGGCGTCGCTTAAGCTGACCTCCACATCGACCTCAAAATGACGGCCGTCGCGGCGCTCTTCCTCATAGACCCCGTGCTTGCCATCAAAGGCGATGCCGCGGGCGAAGACCTTCATCATGCCGACCTCGTATAGATAGAACGAACTGGTGCCATGGTGTTGACGTTGTGAGCAGATGTTGATGTCGAGGGATGCGATATCGAGAGGGCCGCCGGCAAGGCGCAAAACGCAGGCGACGCATATGCATCGTCGAGGCTTTGCAACGCAGCCCGCGGTGCTCTCGATGCAGCAGACCCGACAGCAACGAAGGCTTACGACGTCCAAAAAAAACCGGCGGCCCTTTCGGGCCGCCGGCGAGTGTGTCGGTGTTGCTTAGCTGGCCGCGGCCTCTTTGCGCATGCAGCACGACTTGTATTTTTTGCCGCTGCCACAGGGGCAGGGATCGTTTCGACCGACCTGCGGAAGCTCGCGTTTGACGGTGCTGCTGTCGTCTTCGGACTCGGCGCTGACGCCGGGGCGGTTGAAGACGATCTTGCTGGGCACCTGCGGCGCCGGCGCCTGACGCTGCTGCAGCGACTCGGGCTGCTCCACCTCGAACTTCGAGACGAACTCGACCACGTTGGTCTTGATGTTCATCATCAACTCGACAAAGAGGTTGTAGCCCTCCTTCTTATACTCCTGCTTCGGATCTTTCTGCGCGTAACCGCGCATGCCGATACCGTCGCGAAGCTGCTCCATGGCCTGGAGGTGCTGACGCCAGTAGCGGTCGATGGCGCGCAGGTAGCGGTTCTGAATCTGCTCTTCGAAGAGCTGGCGGCCGGTGACTTCCTCAACCTCCGGCTCATTCCAGTCCGCGCCGTCGGCGGCCGCAGCGGCCGACTGCTGCTCGCGCTGCTGGGCGCGGCGCTCGTTGACCTTGGCAGCGACCTCGTCGAGCATCGCCTCTTTCTTCGCGATCATCTCTTCGATACGCGTCCAGACGCGGGCCTCAATAGCGTCGCGACCGGTGATGTCATCAAAGGAGATCTCCAGGTCGAAGACCTGCTCAATCGCCATCGAGAGCCCGGCCAGATCCCAGTCGTCGTGGCGCACCTGGCGGGAGGCGTAGGTGTCGATGGTGCTAAGCGCAACCTCTTCAAAGAGGTCAAGCGACATCGACAAGAGCCCGCGGCCGTCCTCATCGTGGCCCTGCAGCACGTTGCGACGCATCGTGTAGATGGTCTTACGCTGCGTATCCATCACGTCGTCGTACTCGAGCACGTTTTTACGGATGTCGAAGTTACGTCCCTCGACCTTCTTCTGGGCGTTCTCGATGCTGCGGGTGACCATGCGGTGCTCGATCGGCACGCCCTCTTCCATCTTGAGGGTGTCCATGATCTTGCCGATGCGCTCGGCACCGAAGAGGCGCAGCAGGTCATCGTCCAGCGAGAGGAAGAAGCGGCTCTCACCCGGGTCGCCCTGACGGCCGGCACGACCGCGGAGCTGGTTATCGATACGACGCGATTCGTGGCGCTCGGTGCCGATGATGAAGAGGCCGCCGTTGTCGAGGACCTCCTGCTTCTCTTTGGCGCACTGCTCTTTGAAGCGGTTGAGCGCGGCCTTGTACTCCTCGCTGAAGTACTGCTCGCGCTCATTTTCCGGAGTAAATTCAGGCACATCCGGCTCGCCGACCAGATCGTCAGCCATGGCCTCGGGGTTGCCACCGAGCAGAATGTCGGTACCCCGACCGGCCATATTGGTGGCGATGGTCACGCGGCCCTTACGACCGGCCTGGGCCACGATCTCGGCCTCGCGCTCGTGGTACTTCGCGTTGAGCACCTCGTGCTTGATGCCCTTGCGGTTGAGCACCTGGCTGAGCGCCTCGGACTTCTCGACCGAGGTCGTACCGACGAGCACCGGCTGGTCGCGCTTGTTGCACTCGACGATCTGCTCGACGATCGCGTTGAACTTCTCGCGATAGCTCCGGTAGATGACGTCTTCCTGGTCGATACGCTGGATGGGCCGGTTGGTGGGGATGACCACGCAGTCGAGCTTGTAGATCTCGTGGAACTCTTCGGCCTCGGTCTCGGCGGTACCGGTCATACCCGAGAGCTTGTCGTACATGCGGAAATAATTCTGGAAGGTGACGGTGGCCAGCGTCTGGTTCTCGTCTTTGATCTCGACGCCCTCTTTGGCCTCGACGGCCTGGTGAAGACCATCGGACCAGCGCCGCCCTTCCATCTTACGGCCGGTGAACTCATCGACGATCTTCACCTCGCCATCCTCCACGATGTACTGCTCGCCCTTCTTATAAAGGGTGTGCGCCTGGAGGGCCTTGTTGACGTGGTGAACCGTCTCGATATGCACCGGGTCGTAGAGGTTGTCGATGCCCAGCCGCTCCTCGACTTTCTCCACGCCGCTGTCGGTGAGCGTGGCGCTGCGGTGCTCCTCGTCGACGAGGTAATCCTCATCGCGCTTGAGGTAGGGCACGATCTTGTTGATCTCAAAATACATCTCGGTCGACATGTTGGCCTTACCGCTGATGATCAGCGGCGTACGGGCCTCATCGATGAGAATGGAGTCGACCTCATCGACGATCGCAAAACGAAGGGGCCGCTGGACGTAGTCTTCCAGGCGGAACTTCATGTTGTCGCGAAGGTAGTCGAAGCCGAACTCGTTGTTCGTGCCGTAGGTAATATCGGCGGCGTAGGCGCGCTTGCGGGCCGCGTCGCTCATATCGCTGATGATCGTGCCGACGCTCATGCCCATGTAGCTGTAGAGCTTGCCCATCCAGGCCGCGTCACGCTGGGCCAGGTAATCGTTGACCGTGATCAGGTGGGCGCCCTTGCCCTCAAGCGCGTTGAGGTAGAGCGCGAGCGTGGCGACAAGCGTCTTACCCTCACCGGTCTTCATCTCGGCGATCTTGCCCTCGTGCATGACCATCGCGCCGATCATCTGCACGTCGTAGTGGCGCATGCCGAGCGCGCGTTTACCCGCCTCACGGGTCACCGCAAAGGAGTCGAAGAGCAGATCGTCGAGCGTGGCGCCCTGCTCCAGACGCTGGCGCAACACGCCGGTCTGGCCCTTGAGCTCCTCCTCGCTCATCGCGGCGTATTTGGCCTCGAGGTTGTTGATCTGCGCGACCTTCGCCCGAGCCTCTTTGAGGTAACGCTCGTTGGCCGACCCGAATAGAGATGTCAGTAGCTTCTTCATAGGAATGTGGTTCCGCTGCGCGCGCGCTGCTTTTTTCAGTGGCACTTTGTCAGTCCGATGATCGGTGCATGGCATAGCAGACTATGGCCAGCACGCCAACGCCCGCGAGCGTCGCTGTGTGACTCACCGTCGGCCCCGACCTCCTGTGCCGCAACAACAGGCCGATGGCGGGGGGGTATTCCTGCCGGGTGCGGGCATCGCAGCCTGTGTCGGCCCGAGGGGCCGGGGGCATCAGCGTGGGGGGCGGGTGAGGATGGCCGTGGGTTGGTTGGATGAGCATCGAAAGTGGTGACCGTGGGTCATAAAAGATGACCGTGGGTCAGCCAGAAGGTGAGCGTGGGTCAGCCAAAAGATGACCGTGGGTCGCCTGAATGAGCATCGAAAATGGTGACCGTGGGTCGTTTAAAAGATGACCGTGGGTCGCCTGAATCTGCAGCGAAAAATGGTGACCGTGGGTCGCCTGAATGAGCATCGAAAATGGTGACCGTGGGTCGTTTAAAAGATGACCGTGGGTCACTGAAATTGCGACCGTGGGTCGCCTAAAAGATGACCGTGGGTCGCCTGAATGAGCATCGAAAAAAACGACCGTGGGTCACCTGAATGAGCATCGAAAAAAAACGACCGTGGGTCACCTGAATGAGCATCGAAAAAGATGACCGTGGGTCACCCAAAAGACGACCGTGGGTCACCTGAATGAGCATCGAAAAAGATGACCGTGGGTCACCCAAAAGACGACCGTGGGTCGTCTGAATCAGCATCGAAAAGGGTGACCGTGAGTCGCCTAAATCAGCAGCGAAAAAACGACCGTGGGTCACCTGAATGAGCATCGAAATAGACGACCGTGGGTCACCCAAAAGACGACCGTGGGTCGTCTGAATCAGCATCGAAAAGGGTGACCGTGAGTCGCCTCAATCAGCAGCGAAGAAACGACCGTGGTTCACCTGGATGCTCATCGAAATAGACGACCGTGGGTCACCTTGAAGATGACCGTGGGTCGCCAAATTCAGCGCCCAAAACTCGACGGTCGACGACCAAACCCGCCCCATATCCGTCTCTTTCAGACGCGATTTCAAATCCCTGTGGCGATCGCCAGACTTTTCCCCATTTTTTTCCACAGGGTTTTTCACAGATCGCTGTGGAAGCCTCCCGACCGCCTCTTTTGGGGAAAATCACTCCTTCACCCCATCGAGCGAGCCCCATCAAAACACCAACAAACACAACACCTTAACCTCCCCACTGAAAAACACCTACATCTGCACACAGGTCGACCGGGGGTTAACCACACCCCTGTGGAAAAGTGGGGGGAAGGCTGTGGGAAACTCCCCCGAAGACCGTGGAAAACTTTCGGTTGTGGGAAAGAATCCCGACAGAATGTGCGGTGATCACGCAATCTCGACGAAAATGCTGCGACAACAGATCGCATAAGGGGTGTGGAGGCGGCCGGTATCAGAGGAGTTTCGGGGCTGTCAACGGGTGATCTGACGAGGGTGGATTGAGGGGTCGAGAGGAGGGGTATCGAGGCGGTGAGGGGGGAGGTGTACCGGTAGCGCTGGCGGCCTTTTGTGGCGCCGGCGTGCTGAGCTGGTGTGTGGGCGTGAGTCGGCCACCGGTTGTGGTGAGTGTGGGCGGGGCGGTGCTGCTGCTGGCGGCGGCAGCGCTGCTGATGCCGGGCCCATGGCGCGGCACGCGCGGGCCAGGCGCAAAAAGGTTGCGCGGGCGCCAGCGCCTACTTGCAACAATGGCGGTGGCGGCCCTCTCCGGGGCGGTGGTGCTGGGGGTGAGCGTGCAGGAGCGATGGCGTTTTGAGTCGCAGCGCGATCTTCGCGCCGCGCTTGGCGAGGAGCGGCGAGAGCTGGAGGTGCACGTGCGCATCGAGGTGGGGCCGGTGCCGATGGGGCAGGGTTATAGCTACGACGCGCGGCTTATCGGGAGCGATGAGCCGGAGCTCAACGCTCTGATGGAGGGGCACGAACCCAGGGTGAGGCTCTTTTATGGGGAGGACCAGGGTCGGGCGTGCGAAATACTTCCCATGCCGGGCGATGAGGTGCGGGCGTGGGCGAGGGTCGCGCGTTTTGTGCCGCGCACAAACCCCTGGCAGAGCTCGGCGCGCGAGCTGATGGAGGCGCGCGGGTATCTGGCCACGGCCACGTTGCGGGAGCGCCCGGAGGTGCGCGTCGCGAAGGATCTGAGCGCGTCGCTCAGGCTACGACGCTGGCTTACGGGGCAGCGCCTCGACCTGGAACGCCGCATCGCGCTGCATCTTGAGGGCGACGGGCTGGCGGTGACCTGGGCGATGCTCACGGCCAGCCGGGGACTGATTCGCCCGGAGTTTCGCGAACCTTTTGATATGACCTCGACAAGCCACGTGCTGGCGATCTCCGGGCTGCATTTTGGGGTGATCGCCGCCCTGATCGCGTTGAGCCTGCGCCTGCTCTTCGACCGGGTGCCCCGGCTCTACTGTTTTGTGCCCCGGCGGCGGCTTCTGGTGCTGCCCTCGCTGATACTTTTGCTGGGCTATCTCGTGGCGATCGGAGCGCCGGTCTCCGCGCAGCGCGCGTTTTTGATGGCGGCGCTCGCCAGCCTCGCGCTCTTTGTGACGCGACGCGTGAAGGGGACCTCGGTGTTGTGGATGGTGGGGACGCTGCTCCTGTGGGGGGCGCCGCGCCTCTTGTTTGAGATCGGCTTTCAGCTCTCGATGTCGGCCACGGCCGGGATTCTGCTTTTTCATCAGGGGCGCCCTGCGTGGTTGCGGCCGCAGGCTGCGATGGGCCAGCGCGAGAGCGTGTGGGTGCGGCGCCGGCGTGCGGTGGGACTTTTTATCGGCGTGTCGACGGCGGCCTCGGTGGCGACGCTCCCACCTTTGATCGCGATGAGCGGGGAACTTCCGGTGAGCGGCTTCTGGACCAACCTGGTGGTGATCCCGGTGGTGGGCTCGCTGATCTTCCCGCTGATGGTGGCCGGCGCGCTGCTCACGGGCGTATGGCCCTGGCTTGCCGGCGTGCTGTTGAGGTGGGGCGCCGGGCTCTTTGTCAGGCTATTTGAACTTCTGGATGTGGTGGCCTACTGGCCGCTCAACGAGCTGCGCCTGGGGTATCCGGAGCGCGTTGAGTGGGCGGCGATGTGGGTGGCCTGCTGGCTCGCGGTGCGCGGCGGCTTGCGCCTTCGCCCCTGCCTCGTCGCCATACTGATCTGGGGTGTGGGCCTTGTCCCGGGTTCGCTCAGCGTGACGCTCCGGGGCGACGAAGCCCCTCTCAAGGTGCATATGATCGACGTGGGCCAGGGCGACGCCACGCTCCTGGAGCTGCCCGACGGCACCACGATGCTCATCGACGCCGGCGGCAGCCTCTCAGGTCAGGACCCGGGACTTCGAAAGGTCGCGCCGTATCTGCGCAAGCTGGGCATCCGCAGGCTTGATGTGCTGCTGCTCACCCACGCCGACCTCGACCATTACGGCGGCCTCGACGCGCTTCTGCGCCCCTTCGCGCCACGCGTTTTTCTGGCGCGCAACAACCCCGCCCACGCCCGCACCTACCAGACGGCTCTCACGGCAAAAGCCCTGGGCGCCCACGTCCCTCGCCTGCCCGAGCGCCTCGTCTTAAGCGCCGCAGGCGCGCGTCTCACGCTGCTCACCCCACCCGACACGCTGCCCTCGGAGAACGACCGCAGTATTGTCGTCATCGTCGAATACGGCCAGGTCGCCATCGCCCTGACCGGCGATCTGGAGGAGGCTGGCGAGCGCTGGCTACTCACCCAGGCCCACCACCTGCCGACGCCGGCCGCGGTCTACAAGGCCGGTCACCACGGCTCGCGCACCTCGTCCTCCCCGGAGCTTCTCAACTACCTTCAGCCGACCATCGCGCTGGTCTCCGCCGGCCGCCCCAGCCCCTTCGGTCACCCCCACGTTGAGGTGCTCGAGCGTTTTGAGGCGCGCGGCATCGACGTCTTCCGCACCGACACCCACGGCAGCACCCGCATCGAGGTCGACGCCGACGGCACGCTGCGCGTCTTTCCGGCGCGGTGGCCCGATGGCGAAGAGCCCTGAAGGGCCTTCTCGGCCGCAAGATACCACCTCTTCAGACACTCCTGACACCGTTTAAAATCGACCATCTCAAACGACCCCGGGTCACTTCAAACCTGACCCTGGGTCAATCTAAATCTGACCCTGGGTCACCCCCGCTCCTCTATTTATGCAGGTGCGCGCGCACGCTTCCGCGCCCCACCTTTCCTCGTTTTCTCCACGTTCCTGATTATTTCTCGACCATCTCATACACGACCCCGGGTCACTTCAAATCTGACCCTGGGTCACTTCAAACCTGACCCTGGGTCACTTCAAATCTGCCCCTGGGTCACTTCAAACCTGACCCTGGGTCACCCCCGCTCCTTTATATATGCGGATTTCCGCCCCTCCTCCCCCAACCGAAGCCCCCCGACGTTTCACACAAAGCCCCTCGACCGGTGACTTCGGCATCACTCTTATAGAGCGCCGCACAACGCAAACTCTGCACCCCACACCCCTGCCGCGCCATTTCTGCGCCCCCCGCTCCGCACGCCTCACTCCCCGGCCCCCCTGCAACGCAGAGATTGCATGCCCGACTCCAATCAACTCGCCGCGCGGCCTCCCACGGCACACCGATTGCAAAACCTCCCACTCCGTGACGCCGATGGCGGCGCCGAACCAAACGAGCGCGGAGTTTGCAATGACAGAGCCCATCCTGGTCGACCTTCCCCTGATTCGAAAATACGACGTCCCGGGGCCCCGCTACACCTCCTACCCCACGGCCCCGCACTTTCGCGACGACGTGCCCGCAGACGAGGTCCACCAGGCCATCAGGGACAACAACGCCCGGGCCCGCCCCCTCTCGCTCTACTTTCATATCCCCTTCTGCCAGACCCTCTGCTGGTACTGCGGCTGCACCACCGTGATCGGCAAAGATTCGTCGCAGACCGAGCCCTACCTGGCCGCGCTCGACGAGGAGATGCGACGCAAATCCGCCTGGATCCACCCTGAGCGCAAAGTCGTGCAGATCCACTTTGGCGGCGGCACCCCGACCTACCTCACAGCCGCCCAGATCCGCTGGCTCGGCGAGCGCATCCGCACCCACTTTGCCCTGGCCGATGATGCGGAGGTCGCCGTCGAAGTTGACCCGCGACGCCTCACCTTAGAGCAGGTCCACGCGCTCAAAGACGCCGGCTTTAACCGCGCCTCGCTCGGCGTGCAGGACAACAACCCGAAGGTGCAGAAGGCCATCAACCGCATCCAACCCTTTGAGATGACCGAGCGGGTGGTGCGGTGGCTGCGCGACGCGGGATTCTCGTCGATCAACGTCGATTTGATCTACGGCCTCCCCCACCAGACCACCGATAGCTTCGATCAGACCTTGAGCGAGGTTTTAAGCCTCAACCCCGACCGTTTTGCCATCTACACCTACGCGCACGTGCCCTGGATCAAACCCGCGCAAAAGCTCCTTGAGCGCCACACCCTCCCCGGCCCCGAAGAAAAACTCGCCATGCAAAAACGCATCATCGAGCGCCTGACCTCCGAGGGCTACCACTACATCGGCATGGACCACTACGCCCGCCAGGACGACGAGCTCGCGCGCGCCTGGCAGGCCGGCACCCTGCGCCGCAACTTCCAGGGCTACTCCACCCTGGCCGGCGTCGACATCTACGGCTTTGGCATGTCCTCCATCTCGCAAATTGGCGGACTCTACCTGCAAAACCCCAAAGAACTCCCCGAGTACCTGGAGCGCACCCGCCAGGACGACTTCCCCATCCACCGCGCCTACCTCTTGAGCGAAGACGACCGCATCCGCCGCGCCTGGATCATGGCCCTGATGTGCCAGGCCCGCGTGGATTTCCAGACCTCCTCCGAAGAGCTCGGTGTCGACGTCGCCGAATATTTTAAAACAGAACTCCAGGAGCTCGCCCCCATGGCCGTCGACGGCCTCGTGAAGCTCGACGCAAAAGGACTCACCGTCACCGAGCGCGGGCGCCTGCTCCTGCGCAACATTTGCATGCCCTTCGACGCCCATTTGAGCACCGGAGCCAGGCAGTACTCGCGCACGATTTGAGCGTGGACAAAACGACCGTGGGTCACCTCTCATCCCCATTTTTCGCGCATTTCAGGCGACCCACGGTCATCTCCGAACCGACCCTGGGTCACCTCGCAATGACGACCCACGGTCATCTCCAAACCGACCCTGGGTCACCTCTCATCCCCAATTTTTCGCACTCTTAAGACGACCCACGGTCATCTCCAAACCGACCCTGGGTCACCTCGCAATGACGACCCACGGTCATCTCCGAACCGACCCTGGGTCACCCCTCAACCACACTCATCCCATCGCCCTGGCCAACGCGCTCAAGCGCTCGTAGTCGAGAATCGTAAACCCGCCCCCGTCCGTGCGCACGAGCCCTTCCTTGCCCCACTTGCTCATAAAACGAATCGCCGTCTCCACGCGCACATTGATCAGACAGGCGATCTCCGCGCGGCTCAGCGGCAGCTCCACCACCACACCCATCTCGCCACTCTCCTGCGCCACTCGCCGCCCCACCGACTCGGCAAACTTCATAAAGAGCAACGCCAGGCGCTGCTCAGTATCGCTTACCGAAAGATCGTGAAGACGCCCCACAAGCTCCTGATTGCGCTGCATCATGTCCTGCAAAAGCGCTTCCATCAGCGCCGAGTGATCGCGAATCGTGCCAAAGAAATGCGAGCGGTGGATCTGCAAGGTCAGCGTATCCTCCAGCGCATACGCGGAGGCCGGATAGGGAATCTGCCGATAGACGGCCAGGTGCCCCACGACCTCATCGGCGCCAAAGACCCCGAGAATGGTCTCCCCACCGTCGTTTCGGTATTTGACGATTTTGACCTGCCCCTCCACCACAAACACAAAGCTCAGGGCCTCGTTCCCCTCCCGCCAGAGGCGCTCCCCACGCTCGAAGCGCCGCGGAATGAAATAACTCGCCAGCGGCTCCAATGCCGCGGTCGGGATGTTCTCAAAGAGCGAAAACTCGCGCAGGATTTTTAGCTTTTCCATGACCTTGCACCTCGGGAAGTTCGCGCGACCACTCCGCGCACACTCCCGAAGGCCTGCAAGCTACGAGCCAGCGCAGCGAGCCGGCTCCTCCCGCTCTCAACGCGTGGCTCCCACAGCCGGGTGCTCGTCCACCCGGCTCGCCAGGCCCCCCTGCACAAAAAGTCGCCTCGCCAGCGTCGGGTCACGATCCGGAAAGTCCACGCGGCAATGCGCCCCGCGTGTCTCCCTGCGCCGATGCGCCGCGCGCGCAATCGCCTGCGCCGCCTCAATCGCCAGGCGCGCCGGATCGTAGACCCCAACCTCACACCGCAGCCCGTCGAGCTTCTGCGCCGCGTAAATGAGCCCCGCCTCGCTGCGCTCAATGCCCACAAACTGCCACATCGTGCGCCCCACACGCTCCAGCACATCACCGGGGTCGACAGCCGCCTCAATCCCCCGCGACCACGCCCTCTCCAACTCACGGATCCGCGTCATCGACACGGTCTGGAGGGCCGAAGTCGACGCGCCAATATCCCACGCCGCCCGCGCCCCAAAGACCATCGTCTCCAGCAGCGAGTTGCTCGCCAGGCGATTCGCCCCGTGCACCCCCGTCGACGCCACCTCCCCGGCGGCCCATAACCCGGGCACGTTGGTGCGACCCTTCGCATCGGTGGCCACCCCACCCATATGGTAATGCGCCGCCGGCGTGACCGGCAGCAGATCCTGCGCCGCATCCAGCCCCAGCCGACCCAGCGCCTCTGCGGCTCTTGGAAACTGCGTCTCAAAGCCCGGCACCGCGCGCGCATCCAAAAACACCGCCTCCCCGGCGCCCACCCGCGCCCACAAGGCGCGCGCCACCACATCGCGGCCCGCCAGATCCCCCTGCGGATGCCCCGCCATGATCGCGCGCCCCTCCCCGTCGACCAGCATCGCCCCCTGACCTCGAATCGCCTCGCTCAAGAGTGGCAAAGGCCGCACATAGGCCAGCAGCGCCGTCGGATGAAATTGCACAAACTCCAGGTCCGCCAGCCTTGCTCCCACGCGCGCCGCCAACGCCATCCCCTCGCCAAGCGCCCCGGGACCATTGGTCGTGTGTTGGTAAAGTCCCCCCACACCGCCCGTGGCAAGCAGCACCCCTTTGGCCAGAACCACACCGACCTGCCCCGCGTTCTCGAACACCACCCCGCACACTCGCCCCTCATCCACAACCAGCTCCAGCGCCCGCCCCGGCAAAAAACGCGGGGCTCGGGCCTCATCCTGCATCAAGGCCTCACGCACCGCCCGGGTCACCTGCCGGCCCGTATCATCGCCCGCGGCATGCACGATGCGATTTCGACCATGCAGGGCCTCTCGCCCCAGCATCAGACGTCCCTCCGCGTCGCGATCAAAGGGGATCGCCATCTCAAAAAGATCGATCATGCGCTCCATCCCCTCCCGCACGAGCACCTCCGCCACATCCCGATCGACCAACCCCGCGCCCGCCCTCACAGTATCTGCGACATGCGCCTCCACGCTGTCATTGTTGCCGATCGCCGCCGCGATGCCCCCGCGCGCAAGGTAGCTTGAGCCTCCCTCCTCGCTCGGACTCAACACCATCACGCGCTGATCGCGCAGGTGCCAGGCCGCGCTCAGCCCCGCCAGCCCCGAGCCGATAATCACCACATCCGCATGCCAGATCACACTCATCTCAACCTCCTCAGGAGAGCTCCAACATGCGCGCCACCGCCCGACGAGCTCCGGCGGCGATCGTGGGCGCAATCTCCACCTGACCGCTCCCATCGCGCAGCACGTCGCGGATGCCCTCCAGCGTGATCTTCCGCATATACGGGCAGATCGAGCAGGGCTGATGAAACGCCACTTCTGGAAAATGCGAGGCCACATTATCGCTCATCGTGCACTCGGTGATCATCGCAACTTCCCGCGGCTTCTCTTGTGCCACCCAGTCGATCAGCGCCGAGGTCGACCCCACCATATCCGCCGCCTCCTGCACCTCCGCATGGCACTCCGGATGCGCGATCACCTTGATCTGCGGATAGCTCGCTCGCAGCGCTTCAATATCCGCGAGGCGAAACTCCTCGTGCACCACACAGCCCCCCTCCCAGGTGATGATCTCCACCTCGGTCTGACGCGCGACATGGCCGGCCAGGTGGCGGTCCGGCACAAAAATCACCCGCGGCGAACCCAGCGCTTCCACGATCTTCAGGGCGTTCGATGAGGTGCAGCACACGTCGCTCACAGCCTTCACCGCCGCGGTGGTGTTCACGTAGCTCACCACCGGAACGCCCGGGTACTGGCGCCGAAGCGCCCGCACATCCTCCGGCGTTATGGCATCCGCCAGCGAGCAGCCCGCCTCAAAGCTCGGCAAGAGCACGCTGCGCTTAGGGCTGAGCAACTTTGCCGTCTCCGCCATGAAGTGCACCCCGCACATCACCAGGGTGCGGGCTTCCACCTCCTGCGCGAGTCTGGCGAGCTGCAACGAATCCCCGCGCAGGTCCGCAACCCCGTGAAAGATCAACGGATGCTGGTAATTATGCGCCAGAATCACCGCCTCACGCGCCCGCTTAAGCTCGCGAATCTCCGCGATCAGCGGCCACGCCAGCGTCATCTCCGGCTCGGTAACAACCTTGCGCACGCGCTCATACAGCTCGTGTTTTCCAACCTGCGACAGCATCCAGACCTCGGTGGGGAAAGTGACTCCAACCCTGCGCCCCACAGAGTAAGGAGCGCCGGGCCGGCCTCCTATGATCTGGATCATGTCGGCGAAAAGAACCGGAACTACTCCCGGATCATGAAAGCTCGCTGCCCTCAAACCTTAAGGAGCTCCCATGACCATCCCCACCTCGTCCCCCCTCGCCAGCGTCTTCACCCTCCCCCTGCTCCCGGCGCTCTTCAGCGTGCTGCTGCTCAGCGCCTGCGGCCCGGTCGACGAAGCCCCGACCGAAGAGGTGGCCCCCCTCACCCTGAGTTATAACGGCGACTACGCTCTGCAGGTCGACGCGCTGCTCGCTCCCAGCCCGCCAACCACGGGCGACTTTGACCTCAGCCTGGAGCTGCAGGTCGAGGGCGAACCGCTCGAAGGCGCCGAAGTCACGCTGGAGCTCTTCATGCCCGGCCACGGCCACGGCAGCGCCGAAGAGCCCCTCGTCATCGAAGAGGGCGCGGGGCTCTACCGCGTGGAAAACGCCGCGTTTTCGATGCCCGGCCTCTGGGAGCTCCGCCTGAACGTCGTCTGGGACGAGTTCGACGCGCATATCGTCTGGCAGGTCGACGTCGACGGCTAACACCGCGTCGCAAAAGGAGCTCCTATGACCCTCAAAACCTTCAGACCGCTGCCCCTGACCCTCGCCATCGCCATCCTCACCCTTGTCGCGTGTCTGCCCGCAGAGGCCCGCGCCCAATCCTGCTGCGCCGCATCGCAAACCGCGGGACCTGTGCGCTTAAGCCTCAGTGAAACCGCCGCGCTGGGCTTGAGCCTCGACGCCCGCGTCTACACCGGCCGCTTTGCCGGCCCCGACTACCGCCGCCTCGAACACCCCTCCCGGGAGTTTCGCCAGACGCTTTTTGGCGCGATGCGCCTGGGCGAATCCTGGCAGGTCGGCGCCACCCTGCCGCTCATTGAAAACCACCGCCGCACCCTCGACGACGCCGAGTGGGGCGCGGGGCTTGGCGACCTGGCCCTGCAAGCCCGCTACGAATTCGTCGCCACGGGCATGTCCATGCGCCTCCCCGGTCTGGCCATCGCCGCCACCACAACCCTGCCCACGGGCCGCTCCCCGGCGCAGTCGCTCGCGCGCGGTCAATCGCACCTGCTCGCTGACGTCAGCGGCACCGGCCTCTGGGAAGTCGGCGCCGGCCCCCAGGCCGAATGGATCTTTGGCAAAGCCTTCCTCGCCAGCGAAGTCGGCGTCTACAAAGCCTTTTCGGCCTCGGGCACCGGCTCAAAATCCCTGCGCTGGACCGGCCGCCTCTCCTTTGGCCGCCCCATCCCCCTGCCCCTCTTCTGGGACGAGGCGCTCTACCTGGCCGCAAGCGCCAACATCTCCCACGGCGGCGCCTCCTACCAGGGCGGCTCCCCCATCCCCGAGACGCTCGAGCGCGCCACCTCACTTAGCGTTCAGGCCGGCGCCTACCTCAGCGAAAACACCTACCTGATGCTGCGCGCCACCTTCGATCTTCCCTTCGACCACACAGGCCACGCCCGCCAGATCGGCCCCGGCGCAGGTCTTTTGCTCAAGAGGGTTTTCCATGACTGACGTTCGATCTTCCCACCCGACGCGCATCTTCGCCGCGCTCCTCGGCGCCCTGCTCACCCTCGCCATTACCAGCACAACAGCCCACGCCGGCCCCGATGTTGACTTAACCGAGCTGCAAAACCTCCCCGACCTCCAACGCATCTACGGCGAGGGCCCCGACACCCACGTCATCGCCTCGCCGGCCCCGGACAAACTGCGCGTCTACTGGTTCTGGTCCGCCAACAGCCACTGCTCAAAGGAAGCCGAACCCGCCATCGCTTCCCTGATCGAAGCGTTTCCCGATATCGAGGTCATCGTCGTTCACGCCAACGCCGACGAATCCATCGCCGAGGCCCGCGACGCCGCCACCGAGCGCGGCCTGCCCTTTTCCATCTACCGCGACGATCGCGCGCGCCTGGCCATCGCCCTCAATGCCCGCATGACCCCCGAGGTCGTCGTTCTGAGCGCCGAGGGCGTCGTCTACCAGGGCCGCCCCGTCCACATTCGCCGCGGCACGATCACCTCCTACGTGGCCCGCGCCGTCGACGCCTGGAGCCGTAGCGAGGCGGTCGAACCCGCGTACCGCCGCCCCACCGGTTGCCCGATTCCGCGGCCCTGACACGTGCCTTCCCTGCGAGAATGAGGCGCACTTCAGGTGACCCACGGTCATGTTTGAGACGACCGTGGGTCACCGATCCGCCTTTATTTTCGCGGCGCTCAGTTGACCCACGGTCATCCTCCGCGCGACCGTGGGTCACCTCCAAACCTGACCCACGGTCACCTCCAAACCTGACCCACGGTCACCTCTCACCCCCATTCTACGCGCCCCTCCGACGACCCTCGCTCACCTCTCCCACATTTTGAAACCCTCCCACCGCCTCCTCCATCCAAAGCCCCACAGCCCGCGCGACATCTCTTCTCTCGCAATGCTACCCTCGCGCGCAGCGCCCCACTGAACTCATCGCCCCACCTGGATGAAGGAGCCCCGATGTTGAAAAAACTCGCCCAGAAAGCCAATGACGCCGTCACCCGCGTCAAATTTGGCAAGCCCCCCGAAGGTCCCGGCCCGGCCTCGCTGGAAGAGGCCAATCTCGTCGGCCTCCACGGCGATCCCCTGCCCACCGACGCCTACAAGGGCAAGGTCGTGCTCTTTGTGAACGTGGCGAGCCGCTGCGGGCTCACGCCTCAGTACGAGACGCTGGTGAAGATCCGAGAGCGCTTCCACGACCAGGGCTTTGAAATCGTCGGCGCCCCCTGCAACCAGTTTCTGGGACAGGAGCCCGGCTCGGCCGAAGAGATCGAGAGCTTTTGTGCGGTGACCTACGGCGTGGATTTTCCGCTCCTCGCCAAGCAGGAGGTCAACGGCGGCGGGCGCAGCCCCCTCTACCAGTTCCTCATCAAGAGCGAGGCCGGCGGCGGCGAGAACATCAGCTGGAATTTCGAGAAATTTCTGGTCGACCGGGAGGGAGAGGTGCGCTTTCGTTTCGCCCCCTCGGTCCAGCCGGACGCGCCGGAGGTGATCGCGGCGATTGAGTCGTTGATCTAAGTCGCGACGGCCCGAAGCACCTGCAGATCGCGCCGCCCTGACGCCAGACCTGCAGGTGCTTCGGCCCCCCCGGACCGGTCAAATCCATGGCACGCTGCCAGACCTCACGTCTCGACCGGTCCCAAACACCTTCCCGCATTTGAAACACTCGCGTCGTCCGCCTCGGAGCGCCATCCCGCGCTTAAAACAGGCGCGCCCTTCGCTCCGACACACCCTCCCGCACTTGAAACAGGCGCGCCCTTCGCTTCTACACACCTTCCTGCACCGGCGGAACACGTGTCGTTCGCCTCGACACGCCTTCCCGCACTTGAAACACACGCGTCGTTTGCTCCGACACACCTCTTTCATTTCAAAACACGCCCGTCCTTCGCTCCGACACACCTCTTTCATTTCAAAACACGCGCGTCGTTCGCTCCGACACACCTCTTTCATTTCAAAACACGCGCGTCGTTCGCTCCGACACACCTCCTTCAGCCGGCGGATCCCCCGTCGGGCACTTCGACACTCCTCTTTCAATTCAAACACCCGCGCCGAGCCCTTCGCCGCGTCTCTTTCAATTTAAAAGTGTGGCGTCGAAGCGCATGAGGATTGGGGCTTCGGGCATTCAGTCGTTCACCGGGTTTTGCGCCATCGATGGCGAAAACCCGCGCGAATACGGCGTTTAAAGCGACCCACGGTCATCTCTCAGGTGACCCACGGTCGTTTTTGCTCAGGTGACCCACGGTCAGGTCGACAGCGACCCACGGTCAGATCCGCAGCAGTCATCGGGCGCGTTTTTCCCGCGCCGTGGCTCGCGATCAGATGACCCACGGTCATCTTTCAGCTGACCCACGGTCAGATCCGCACCAGTCATCGGTCGCGTTTTTCCCCACCCTTGCTGGCGTTCAGATGACCCACGGTCATCTTTCGGGTGACCCACGGTCATCTCTCAGGCGACCCACGGTCGTTTTTTTCGGGGGTTTCGGGGCATACAATGCTCGATCTCGAACGCGATCTCGATCTCGAACGCGATCTCGAACGCGATCTCGATCTCGAACGCGATCTCGATCTCGCTTCGACGATGATACCGAACCCGCACGCCCCCACGCCCTCACAAATCTCCCAACTCCGCGAACCCCGGCGCCCCACAACCACCCAACCACCGAACCACAACCCGCGCCCCCCCAACGCCCTCACAAATCTCCCAGCTCCGCGCACCCCGGCGCCCCTCAACCACCCAACCACCCAACCTCCTAACCACAACCCGCGCCCCCCAACCGCCCATTACGAACCTCCCAACCCCGCGAACCCCGACGCCCCACAACCACACAACCACACAACCACCTAACCACAACCCGCACACCCCCCAAGCCCCACCCACACGCAAATCCTGCACCCCACCCACCCCACACGCAATTCCTGCACCTCCCACCACACGCCAACCCGCCACTTCCCCACTCCGACCGCCCCTCGGCACACCCATTGCAAACCACACGCTCGGCACCACCGCCCTCTCCACCCACCGAGCTCCCATGACCCGAACCTCCACCCACTCCCCCAACCTCGCCGCCCCGCGCCGCCTCTTTATGGCCAGCGCGCTGGGCTTCGTCGTGGCCGCGGCGCTGGGAGCCCTCTTCCGCTTCGGCATGCTCCGCGGCGATTTTTTCGGCCTGCAGGCCGGCGACCTGCGCCACGCCCACTCCCACCTGATGCTCATGGGCTGGGCGACCCCCGCGCTCATCGCGCTCATCACCGCCCGCGCCCCCGCGCTGGGCTTGAAGCTTCCCTTACGCGCGACCCTGGCCACAGGGTGGGCGGCGCTCGCGCTGGCCGCGCTAAGCACCCCGGCTTTTGCGCTCTACGGCTACCGCTCGGCGGCCATCGGCGACGCCAACATCCCCATCGCCGCGGCCCTAAGCGGCGTCGCGATGCTCGTCTGGTACGCCTTCGCCGCCCTTGTCGCCATCGCCGCTCGCCGCGCCCCGGATGCCCACGCGCCCAACCCCGCACGCTCTCTCTTGAAGATCGCCGTGGGAGCGATGGTGATCTCCTCGGTCGGCGCCTGGGCGCTGGCCGCGCAGATGATCACAAAGAGCGGCGACGCGTTGAGCCAGCAGCTTGCCGTGCACTTCTTCGTCGATCTTTTTGGCATCGGCTGGCTCCTCGTCGGGGCGCTGGCGCTCCTTCGCGCCGAGATCGCTCGCCACCCATCCCCCACCGAGACCCGGGCGCGCTGGATGCTCCTGGCAGGCCTGCCGCTGCTCTTTCTGGCGGGCATGCCCTCGGCCGAGCTCGGGCCAGCGTTGCGCATTCTGGGGCATGTGGGCGCGGCGCTGAGCGCGGCCGGCTTTGTGGCGCTGAGCCTGCCGCTCTGGCGCGTACTTGGCGCCTGGCGCCGCGTCGCGCTCGGATTTCTCCTGGCCAGCGCCCTGATGCTCGCCAGCATCGCGATCCCACCGGTCGCCCACTGGGGGCAGACGGCCGGGCTGCGCCTCTTCTTCTTACATACAGCGTTTGCGGGCGCCGTCACGCTCACCCTCATCAGCGTCGCCGCCCGCCAGTTCGGCCCCTCCCGCAGCCCCTCGCCGGCAACCTGGACGCTGGCCGTAGCCCTTCTTTTGAGCACCCTTTTGCCGCTGACCGGCATCTGGCCCGCCGCCCTCTCCGGGCGCTGGGTGCTCGTCTCGGCCCTTGCGGGGGCGCTGGGCGCGACTATCCTGAGCGCGCTTGCCACCCTGCAGGCCCTCCTTCCTCGCACCGCCCCCTCCCCAACGCCCTCCCAGGCCCCGAGGCAGCAATGAGCGCCGATACCCTCTCCCCCACCGACGCCCCCCTTCATCCCGACACGCTCTCGGAGAGCGACTGCGCCCCGAGTGATATCGCCCTCAAAAGCTTCTTTCTGGGGCCCCAGGCCGAGAACGCCGAGTGGCTGCGCCAGATCATCAACCAGGTCTTTGAGAGCTACGTGCGCTGGCGCCGCGAGGTCTACCCGGACGACGGCCGCGCCATCTCGCAAAACGACCGCCAGTCCTCGGAGTTTCAGGGGCGCCGCCGCCATTTTGAGCGCGAGCTTCTCGATCTGCTGGCCCGCTTCGAATCAGAAGTCCCCAAGTACAGCCCCCGCTACATCGGACATATGTTCTCAGAGACCTCGATGCCGGCGATGATCGGCCACGTGCTCACGCTTTTGCATAACCCCAACAATATCTCCGGCGAGTCGTCGCGGGTGGGGGTGAAGCTGGAGGCGGAGGCGATTGAGGCGCTGGCGACCATGCTCGGGTTTTTCAATCAGGGTGATCAAACCAGCCAGAATAATCAGGGCAAAGCCTCGCCACGCGGGCATTTTACGAGCGGCGGGACCATCGCAAACTTTGAGGCGATGACCCGCGCCCGAAGCCGCATGCTGCGCTTTATCGCCCGCGGCGCGCAGGCCCGCGCCCGCGGCCCCCTCCCGGCGCTCAGCCTGGTGGAGGCCGCGCACCTGGGCTGGGCCCGCTACGACGCGCTGCGCTCCGACGCGCCATCCGATGCCTCAAACGCCGAAAACGACCCGCTCTCGGGCGACCTCCAGGCCATGAACCCCTTTGCCCTGGCCGATCTTCTGGCGCAGCATTTTGAGCAGCCCTACCGCGGCCCGGTGCTGCTGGTTGGCGAGCACAAACACTACTCGTGGGTCAAAGGCGTGGAGCTCCTGGGGCTTGGCAAAGAGGCGCTCTGGCCGGTGCGCTTAAGCGCCGCGGGCACCCTCTGCGTCGAGCACCTTGAGAAACGCCTCGACGAGGCCGCCGCGGCTGGCCGCCCGGTGCTGATGGTCGTCTCGGTGGCGGGCACCACCGAGCTTGGCGCCTTCGATCCGATTGATGAGGTGCAGGATCTACTCGACCGCCGCGCCGCCGCGCTGGGTCACCACATCTGGCACCACGTCGACGCGGCCTACGGGGGCTTCTTCGCCGCCAGCGTGTGCTCAGAGGAGGCCGGCTGCGCGCTGAGCGAGCCGGTCTGCCGCGCGCTCGAAGCCATTGGCCGGGTCAACTCCGTGACCCTCGACCCCCACAAACTCGGCTACGTGCCTTATGCCTCGGGGGCCTTCGTCGCGCGTCAGGCCCGCGAGTACCTGGCCCACCGCATCGACGCGCCCTACCTGGTCTTTGATGAAGAAGCCCGCGACCCCGGCCCGCAGACGCTTGAAGGATCGCGCTCCGCAGCCGGCGCCGTAGCCACCTGGCTCACAGCCCGCACCATTGGCCTCAACACCCAGGGTTACGGCCGCATCCTTCGCCGCACCTTGGAGGCTCGCAAGCGCCTGGAGGCCACCCTGCGCGAGCTGGCGCATCCTGTGCGCCTTCTGCCGGCCTCCTCCAACCTGCTGGGCTTCTGCGTGGGCGCCCCGGGCGAATCTCTGAGCACGATCAACGCGCGCAGCGAGGCGCTCTACACGCGTTTCGGGCCCCAGGGTCAGGGCGATTTTTTTGTCTCCAAAACCTCGCTGGGTCTTGAGGCCTACGGTGCTCTGCTGCATCCGCTCCTGGCCGACTGGGGGGTCGAGCTCGACGCCGACGCCACCCACCTTACCGTGCTGCGTTTGAGCGTGATGAACCCCTTTATCGACTCCCGCGAGATGAAACTCGACCTCTCCCGGGCCTTTGCACAGGCGCTCAGCGAGGCCCTCAACGCCCTCGATTCACTTGATGAATAAAACGCGTTGAAAGGCGCATCGGCGTCTTTCATAAACGCAAAAATCAGCGCAGCGACACCCAGCCCAGCCCATCGGCGGCCATCGCCACGGTGAGAATGGCGAGCGTGAAGATCAGCACCTGACGCAGCGCTCCGGCTGAGACCTTTGCGCCCAGCCGTGCGCCGAGGTTCGAGCCGATCATCACGCCGGCCATCGCCGGGACGGTCACGGCGATGTCGACCACGCCGGCCATCGCCAGGATCAAGGCGCTCACTGACGCCGTCGTGCCCACCATAAAGGTGCTGGTGGCAGCGGCCGCGCGCAGGGGCACGCGCATCATCGCGCTCATCATCGGCACCTGCACCGCCCCCCCGCCAATCCCGAGCATCCCGGAGCTTAAGCCCGCAAGCGCGCTCAGCGTCACGCCGCGTTTCATGCGTTGAGGCACATAGCCTAAGGGTTTTGAGGTGGTCGGATCGTCAAACTCGGTGGCCATGCCAAAGGGGTCGTGCCCCCCGGGCGCCACCACCTCCGCGCCGCGCGGCGCACCGACCAGGGCTGCGATCACCAGCGCCAGCGTCCCGGCAAAAACCAGCTTGAGGGTCTGCACCGGCGAATACACCACGATGATGCCGCCCAGGATCGCCGCCATCGCCGTGGACACCTGCAAAAGCAGCGCGAGCTTAATATGCACCATGCCCCGGCGCAGGTACTCCGCGCTGCCGTTGAGCGAGTTGAGCACCACACAGATGGCGCTGGCCGCGATCGCCGCCTTCAAATCCACGCCCAGCACCAGCGAGAGCACCGGCACGATGAAGACGCCCCCGCCCAGCCCCACCATCGAGCCCAGCCCGCCTGCCAGAAACCCCGTCACAAAGATCGCCACGATGATCATCAAACCCATCACGCCCCCTTCAGCGACATCTTCAGCGGCACCGAGAGCACCACGATCACCAGCACCAGCACCGCGAGCATCCCCTGCATCCAGCGCCGGGAGCCCAGCGCGCGCCAGGCCAGGATCACAAGCCCCACCGAAGGCCCGGCGATCAAAAGCCACACGCCCATTGTCGTGAGCACCGAGACGTCCAGGCTGCGCACCCCGCCCCACAACTCCGATGGGGCCCACAGCCCGCTGCGAATCACGCCGGTGAGCAGAAACTCCAGCGCCACGCCCGACAGCGCCATCGCCATGCCCAACAGGCTCAGCCATCTGTAGAGCACGCCGACGACCAGTGAATCGTCACGGCTCGCCACACTCACTGCCATGGTCTTTCCTTTTGCTTTGAGATGGGCAAGGCCCGTGCCCTGCCCGACCTGCGGCAACCTGGGAGGGGAAGTTCAACGACGTCAACGCCGCCGACTCCCCCCGGGGCTGGTCGTGTCTACAATCAGCACGACCTCGGTCACCTATGATTAAGATCACCTGCGGGGGGAACAACGCCATGCCGAAAACGCCATGGTATCAAGACGCCATCATCTACGAAGTTCATGTGCGCTCGTTCTTTGATAGCGACGGCGACGGCATCGGCGATCTGCGCGGGCTGACCCAGCGCCTCGACTACCTCGAAGAGCTCGGCGTCACCGCCCTGTGGCTCCTCCCATTCTACCCCTCGCCGCTCAAAGACGATGGCTACGACATCGCCGGCTACACCGAGGTGCACCCGGACTACGGGACGTTGCGCGACTTCCAAACATTCCTGCGCGAAGCCCACCGCCGCGGCTTAAAGGTCATCACCGAGCTTGTGCTCAACCACACCTCCGACCAGCACCCCTGGTTCCAGCGAGCGCGGCGAGCACCGCGCGGCTCGGTGGAGCGCGACTTCTACGTCTGGAGCGACACCCCGGATCGCTACCGCGAGGCGCGCATCATCTTCAGCGACGTCAAACACTCCAACTGGACCTACGATCCGGTAGCCGGCCAGTACTTCTGGCATCGCTTCTACGACCACCAGCCCGACTTAAACTTCGACAACCCCCAGGTGCGAAAGGCCGTCTTCGAGATCGTCGACTTCTGGATGAAGATGGGCATCGACGGGCTACGCCTGGACGCCATCACCTACCTCTATGAGCGCGAGGGCACAACCTGCGAAGGCCTGCCCGAGACCCACGCCTTTTTGCGCGACCTGCGCGCGCATGTCGATGAGCGCTACGAAGATCGCATGCTCCTGGCCGAGGCCAACCTCTGGCCCGAAGACGCCGTGGCCTTCTTTGGCCAGGGCGACGAATGCCATATGGCCTTTCATTTCCCGCTGATGCCCCGGCTCTTTATGGCGGTGGAGATGGAAGATCGTCAGCCCATCGTCGACATCCTCGATCAGACCCCGGAGCTTCCCGAGGGCTGCCAGTGGGCGCTCTTTTTGCGCAACCACGATGAGCTCACCCTGGAGATGGTCACCGATGAGGAGCGCGACTTTATGTACCGGGCCTTCGCCCCGGAGCTGCGCATGCGCGTCAACCTGGGCATCCGCCGCCGGCTCGCGCCGATTTTGCGCGGCGACGGGCGCAAAATTCGCCTGCTCTACGCCCTTTTGCTCTCCCTTCCCGGCACGCCGATCCTCTACTACGGCGATGAGATCGGCATGGGCGACAACTACCACCTGGGCGACCGCAACGGCGTGCGCACCCCGATGCAATGGAGCGCCGACCGCAACGCAGGCTTCTCGCGCGCCAACCCCCAGAGCCTCTTTCTGCCGGTGATCACCGATCCCACCTACCACTATATGAGCACCAACGTGGAGACCCAGGAGAACGCCCCGGCCTCGCTCTTACGCTGGATCAAACGCCTGATCAGCATTCGGCAGAACAGCCCGGCGCTCAAGAGCGGGGATCTGACGATGGTGCCCTGCACCAACCACCGGGTATTGGCGATGCGGCGGACCACCGAGGACGATGACGCGCTGCTGGTGCTCAACCTCTCGCACGCCGCCCAGCACGTGCATCTGGACTTGAGCGATGCGGCCGAGCGCTGGCCTATTGAATTATGGGGCCGCACGCAATTTCCTCCGACCCACCCGGAGCGTGCGCAGCGCTACGCCCTCTCCCTGGCCCCCTACGCTTTTTACTGGTTCAACCTCTCCAAACGCCCTCTGGATGAGGCGCACCTGATGGAGCCCCCCGCCCCGCGCGGTCCCCTGGAGGTGCGCGACGACTGGTCGGCGATCTTCGAGGGGCGCATGCGCGCACCTTTTTTGCGCCGTCTCACCGAGTTCTTGCACCGCCAGCCCTGGTTTAACCCCCGCGCCCGCCGCCTCGAATCGCTGGAGATTCAGGAGCGCATCCGCATGCGATGGGAAGAAGGTCTTACGCTGATCTGCCTGCTGGAAGCGACCTTTCTCGATGGCGAAAACGAGATCTACATGCTGCCCATCGGCTTCTCCACCGATCGGCGCGCCGACCGCATCCGCGAGCAATCTCCCCACGCCATCATCACCCAGCTGCGCCTGGAGCGCACGGGTGAGCCCGGCGAGCTCTTTGATGCCTCGGTCAACCCCGGGTTTGTGAGCGCTCTGTTGGGCTACATCCGCAAAAGCTGGGCGCTCAAAGGGACGGAGGGAAGTTTCAAGGGCCACTGGGTCGAGCACTTTCAGGACCTCACCCCGGAGCACCTCAGCGCGCTCCCCATCCGTGTTCTGGAGGTCAACCACACCCACACCTCGGTGGTCTTTGGCGAAGATCTCGTCTTCAAACTCTTCCGTCGCCTGGAGTCGGGGCGCTCCGTCGATGTGGAGGTCGGCCAGTTTTTGCTCGAGCGCGACTTCCCCGGCGTCGCCCCGCTCACCGGCCACCTCGACTACCACCGCGGCCGCTGGGAACCGACGACACTGGCCACCGTACACCGCTTCGTGCCCCATCGCGCCGACGGTCTGACCTGGTTTCTCGACCACGCCACCGACCACCTCCAGCACCGCCGCCCCGACCCGGTTGAGCCCACCGAGCTGCTCGACGGCGTGAGCGCCCGGGTGCTCATTCAGATGGACCCGGACGACTTTGAGCTGAGCCGCGAAGATCGCGAGTTCCTCAACGAGGCCCGCCAGCTTGGCCGACGCGCCGCCGAGCTGCACACCGCTCTGGCCAGCGGACTTCCCGAGACGCCCTTTGAGCCCACGCTCTTTTCAACCTCGTATGAGCGCACCCGCTACCACTCCATGCGCACTCTGACGCTGCGCACCATGCGTCTTCTGCGCCGACGGCTCAGCACCCTGGAGTCGCATCACGCGATGGCGCGCCTTGTGCTCGACCAGGAGCCCGAGATCCTCGCGCGCTTCAAGACTATGGTCGGCCGCGGCCTGGGCGGGCTGCGCATTCGCATCCACGGCGACTTCCACCTGGAGGAGGTGCTGCGCACTGTCGATGATTTTGTGATCATCGATCTGGAGGGTCACCCCTGGCTTCCCATCGGGGAGCGGCGCATCAAACGCACGCCGCTTCGCGACGTGGCCACCATGCTGCGCTCCTTTCACCACGCCAGCATGCTCGCCTGGCAGCGCACCTGCCGCGCCGACTGCCCCCGCGATGTCGAGCCTGGCGAGTGCCCCGAAGCGCTCAACATCTTCAAGGCGGCGCAGCGCTGGTACGCCCTCTGCGCGCACGCCTTCTTAAGCGGCTACCTTCCACCGGCCACCGAGGCCGGCTTTCTGCCCAACACCCCCGAGGGCATCGCTGAGCTCCTCGACGTGATGCGTCTGCAAAAAGCCCTGCGCCAGCTCGAGCACGACCTGGAGCGCGGCGAATCCATTGAACTTTCGCTGATCGCGGTGACCACCCAGCTGATGGTGCGCTGATCGTGCAGACCTCGCCGGCGACCCTACCGCCGGCGGCAAGCTCAACGGCTCTTAAAGATGGAGACCGCCGATCCCGGTCCATCGTCCGCATCGTAGACATGCACATGCACCATGAGCTCTCCCCGGGCGAAAGTGGCGATCTCCCCGCGGATGCCCTCATCCTGGATGACCGAGGCGTCGATCAGCCCCTCGATCATCATCGCGCTGGGCTGCAGCTCCCACCCCCTGGCCGCCATCGCCTTCTCGTAAAAATCGAGTGTGGCTTCGCGTCCGGCCGGCGTATCAAACGAGAGCATCAGGTAATCTTTCTCCGCGCCGGTTCCCGCCACCCTTGAGGAGCGCACACATCCGGGGCAGGCCGGGATCCCGTCATCCACCTCGCCAAGCAACGTCACGCCCGGAGCGTCGGGGCGAAACTTCGTAAGATCGACGTTATCCTGGCTGTAGACGGCCACCACCTGCGTGCGGGGATTCTCCGGAGTGCGAAACGCCTCCACAAAACGGGTGGCCTTCACCGCCTTCTGCACCGCCTCCTCATCATTGGCCAGCTCCATGGCCACGCCGATGACGTCTTCGAGCGTCTTGATCTCGCGGTGAAGCTCCGCGCCGTTGAGCGCCACATAACCGTCGGTCTCTTTGACCGGCACAAGCCCGCCGCGGAAGAAGTCGACAGATGCCTCCAGAAACTCGGCCTTCACCTCCGCGGGGCTCTCCTCCTCCAGGACGCTCATCGGATCGACCGGGTAGGTGTAGACGCGCTCATTGAGGCCGGCTTTGACCATCTCCGCCTGCAGGCGCAGGCTCACATCGAGCGGCGCTTCATCGGTCTCATCGAAAGCAAAGTAGATGAGGTTGCCGTTCCAGTCGTAGGCCCGGGCGTTGTCCAGACCGGCCGACTCCAGCGCGTCCACAAAGCGCTCCTGCCCGCTGCGGTGGACCAGGCTCAGCCAGGCGACATCGGCCTCGGCCTCGGGCACCCCCTGTGGCGAAGCCACCAGCATCGCCGCGCCGATCGCCACGATCAGCGCCCCGCAGGCCCCCAGCTTCAGCCCCGTTTTCAGCATCATCGTCGTCATCGCATCACCTTCAGGTCCGAACATCGCGCACGGGCGCGCTCCGGGATCCCCGGCCAGAACTCTCAGAAGTTGGGCACCGAGTAGCGCTCATTGGGCAGCGTCGATCGCCAGAAGTCGAGCAGGTTGCGGTAAGGCTCGCGGATCTCCGCCGAGGTGCGGCCCACCAGAAATGCGCGCTGCTCTGGCGAGAGCGGACCATCGGGCGTCGGCGAGACCAGCGCGTTGTACTTACGCGTCAGCGTGCGGGTATGACCGGTCGTAAAGGTCACCGTGGCGGTATGCCCGGCGTCGACCTGTCCGTAGCGGATCCCGGCGCCAAAACCCGCGGCTGCCCCCGAGATGGAGAGCGCCGTACCGGCCACCGCCCCGATGATATCGCCCAGAGAGTCGGGGCGACCGCCCATACTGGTAGCCAGCGCATCAAAATGCAGCGTGTCGTTGACCATCATCGTGGCCACGTGCGCGTTGCCCACGATCTCGGTGGGGTTAGAGGTGATCTTACGCGCCATCCGGCCGTAATCCCCGCGGTTGGGGATCGTGCGCCCGGTCAGCCCGAACATCATCGGTTGAGCGTAGAGGCGAGAGTGCCCCCAGTGACCGGTGGCGCCCAGGTAGCCGGCTTCCAGGGTGCGCAGCCAGCTGTCATGGGAGCCAAGCCCCGCCCACTCGTAGCGCGCGCTCATGCGCAGATCGTCGTCTTCAGCCTGGTAGACCTGCCGCCACATCTCGGTGGCCGCATCGCGGGTCACATAGGATTGCGCGCGGGCCGGCCGCCCCAGGTTCATGATGCCAATAAAGAGCGTGATGAAGATCGGGATCGTCATCACAAACTCGGTCATGGAGGTGCCGCGCTCATCGCGCAGCAAGGCATTGATGCGTCTGATCATTTGGCCAACCCCTCAATACGCGCGCTGTTAAGACCCTGGACGGCAAGCTCAATGGCGATGACCTCATCGAGCATCTGCGAGAAGGCGTTGGTGCCGCTGAGCGAGTGCGGGTGCGTGATCAGGTCGGCGCCAAAGACCGTATCGAAGACGTGGGTGACCGTGGTCACATACGCCAGCGTGCCGGCCGAGTCGTGGAAGGCGTCGGCCAGATCGAAGTTCGAGAGCGCGTTCCACTCCCCGGGCAGCGCTACCGGGCGGATACGCGCGCTCCAGCGAGGCTCCCAGAGGTTGGGACGCTCGTTTTTCTGGAAGGCGTATTCGGCGCGCGAGAGCTTCCAGGTGCCGCCGGCGCGCGGGCTGCGCGCGCTGTAATCGGAGCCCATCACGCTGTAGTTCTTGCGACCTTTCTCGTCGTCCATCATGGACGCGTTGGGCCTGAAGCCAAACATCAGGGTCGACGTGCGCAGCTGCCAGGCCGCCGGGCTTGAGGGCGACTCCAGGATGAAGGGACGCCCCACCGTCCCGGCACCGGCGCTGTTCCAGACCCGCAACGCCGCGCTGGTCCCGCCACGCCGACCGCGCCCCATGCAGTTCTCCCACCAGGTGCGCGCGAGAATGGCGTCGGCCGGACGCACGATATGTTTGGAGTCCAGCAGCGTGCTGAACCCGGTGGCAACGGCCATCGCCATAATGCGCGAGGCCTTCATGGTGCCCGAGCCGCGGTTTTTACCCTCGGCGATCGCGATGCCCGACTTCAACGCGATATCGGCTGCGTGCCAGAGGCGATCATCGCCGGTGCGCGCCCGCTCACAGGTGTCGCTCCAGTTTCCGCGCCGCACCGGCAACGTCGATGCGTGGCGCTGGCTCGCATCAAAAGGCGGCGGCGGATACCCCACCGTCACCGGCGCCTGGTTGTAGATGCCCCGCGCCACCCCCTCGGTCCACGCCCAGAAGGGCGTGATCGCCACCATGTAGCGCTGGTAGTTATCAAACGCTTTGAGCTCCCGCGCATAAAAACGCGAGGTCAGCGAGCGCGAGCTCCAGTTGTAGATATCGTTGGGCAAGGGCAACGAGATCAAGCTGTTGATGGGCGGCGGCAACCAGGCGTAGTCCGGCGCGCCCCACTCGGTGCGCTCCGGCCAGCGCTTAATGCACCCGAACCAACTGTCGATCATGCACTTGCGGCGCTTGCGATAGATCTTGCCCCGGTCACGTCCCTCGGCGCTGACCAGACTTCGCGCCCCGGCGGCGGCCTGGGCCACCTGACTGCAGATCGACGCCAGCGGTGGCACCACCACCGAGGCCGCACACACCGCCACGGCCAGGTATGTGGCCATCATATTGATGTTGGAGAGCCACTGGTTGATGTTGATGTAGGTGTTGACCATCCCCACCGTCATGCGCTTGCCGACGTTGGTGTAGGCCACCATGTTCATGGAGCGGGCCTGAATCGACGCCTGGCTAAAGGCCGCCGCGTCGGTGCTGTGCTGCACGTGCACGTTGGTCGAGGCGGCGTCGCCGGCATCAAAGACCACCATCGCGCTGAGCAGCACAATCAGGCTGGCGGCCAGGGCCAGCAGCACCATCGCCCCGCCCTCATCTCGGTGCATCGATTTCAACATGGAGTTCATTATCATCGGCCTTCCTTCACGGCGTGCGGTGGTTGACACCATGAGGTTGACGGGGAAAGGCGTACTCATGATCCCAGGTGCGGTAGTAGCCGGGGCGGCCACCGGTGCCCGAGAAGAAGCGGCGCTCTCCGAAGAGACCGCCCACAAGGGGCATCGCCAGGTAGTGGTGGAACTGAAAACGCACACCGGTCGAGGTGGCGTTATGCACCACCCCGGGATCTTCTCCGGCAATCAAACCCTCGCCGACGTCGGTCATCATGTAGGCGAAGAGAAACTTGCGGACCGCGCGCCGATCCAGCGCATCGGAATCAAACGCCCGCGCCGCGCTCAACTCAGTGGTGGAGTTGTTGCCCCCCACCGGCATCAGCAGGCTGGCGATGCCCCCGCCCGAGACATCGAGCGCAAAACGCGCGTACATCGCCCGCGCCATCGCCTGCGCCTGCGGGCTGATGCCGCTGCCCACCATCTGCATATCGCCGGCGACCACCGGGGTCATCACAAGCGCCACCGCGATGCGCACGCGCTCATTGACCTCCGCCTGCGTCACCCCGCTTCGACCGCTGTCGGCCTCCGGCTGCCATACCCAGGCCGCCCGCGCCCCCTGGTAACCGGCCACCGGAATCAGCGCGGCGGTGATGTTCACAATCGAGAGCTGCAACAGCCCGAAGGTCAACAACAGGAAGACCGGCATCACCGCCAGCGTCTCGATAAAGACCGCGCCCTGCGCCGGCTTAAAGCGGCGTTGCAGGCGCGCCTCCTTGCTCGAAAGCCGCCCTCGCAACGCGCTGAACGCCCCGTAGAGCAGGCCCCAGCAGAGCGCGGCGATGCCCACATGCAAGCTGGCGCGAAGCGCCAGCGCGCTGGCGACCTGCGAAGACTCCGCCCCGCTCTGCCACATCAAATCAAGATGCGCCCCGGGAAGCTGCCACAACGCCAGCGCCACACAGAGCGCCAGGACACCGCCGCCGTGCAGCATAAACTGCCCGAGCACCTCTCCCGCCCCTTGCGGCGCGCGCCTGTGCACACGCGGCGTCTGGCGTGGCACCGTGCCCCTGTGCTCCTGCGTGTCTTTCAAACCTTTCCTCCACACAGTCGCCCCCTCTCCAAGCATCCATACATCGTGTGCTGCGGGGCGTGATGAACTCTAGTTAGTTCATACTAACGAAAACGTCACCGCAAATTCAATGGCAGCGGCATCACCTCCGCACATCACCACTTCCGCCCCGATAACGCTGTAAGCCGATGGTGATGGCATGGCTTCGGAAATAAGCATGGCACAGGTCCGGCAGGCGATGCCTGAGCATCGTCCAGGCTTTGCGACACCGCCCGCGACGCTCTCAGCGTAGTCAACGCGGCAGCAACGAAAACTCACAGCACACTAAGGCTGCGGCGCAATCGGCCCCACCCCGCCCCCCAACACCGAGATCTGCGCCGGCGTCGCGAACCCCTCGCCGGGCTGCGGCCCCTCGACGGCGCGATCTAAAAATCGCTCCGCCCACTGGTACACATCGCTCTCGGCGATGATCCGCCGCATCGAGCGCATGCGTATGCGCCGGCGGGCCTCATCCATTTGCACCGCCCGCGCCATGGCGTCGGCGGTGGTCTCCCGATCGTAGGGATTGACCAGCACCGCCCCCTCGCCGAGCTGCGCGGCCGCGCCGGCAAACTCACTGAGCACCAGCGCACCGTTTTCATCGACCTGGCAGGCGCAATACTCCTTGGCCACAAGGTTCATCCCGTCGCGCAGGGGCGTCACCAGCGCCACCACCGCCAGGCGGTAGAGTGCGGCCAGCTCCACCGGATTGACCCGGTTGTAGAGGTAGCGGATCGGCTGCCAGCCCGAGGTGCTAAAGCGCCCGTTGATGCGCCCCACTACCCGGTCAAACTCCCGCTTGAGCGAGCGATACTCGCTCACGTTCTCCCGGCTGGGCACCACCAGCTGAAAGAACATCACCTGCTCACAAAGATGCGGATGACGCTCCAGCATCAGCTCAAAAGCGCGCAGGCGGTGGATGAGCCCCTTGGTATAATCGAGTCGATCGATGCCCAGAAACATCCGGTACGCGCCGATCTCGTCCTGCAACGCCCGCACCCGCTCTTCGACCTCCGAGCTTGCCGCGCGCTCCGAGAACCCCTGAAAATCCATCCCGATCGGAAAGGCCCCGACCTCCACCCGCCGTCCGTCTTCGGCCACCAGCAAGGCCTCGCCACCCTCATGGCGCAGCACCCCGCCCACCCCGAACGCCTCGGCACAGCGCACGAAGTTGCGCACATCGCGCGCGGTCTGAAACCCCACCAGATCGTAGGCCAGCAGCGCCCTCAACAGCTCCCGCCGCCAGGGGAGCTTGGCGTAATTCTCCATACCCGGATACGAGATGTGCAAAAAATGCGCGAGCCGCCCCCGATGGCCCAGCTTCCTTAACCGCTGGCCCACCTCAAAGAGCTGGTAATCATGCACCCACACCAGGCCCTCGCCGCCCACACAGCGCATTGTCGCCTCGGCAAAACGCTGATTCACCGCGCGATACTGCTCAAAGTCCGCCGCATCAAAGGTGCACCGGTCCGCAAACCCATGAAAAAGCGGCCAGATCACCGAGTTGGAGAACCCCTCATAATACCCCTCATACTGATCCCGGCTCATCGTCACCGGCTCCAGCGCATAGCCCGCCCGCTCGCCAGCGCGCTGCAGCCCACCGGCCCAGCCCTGCCCGTCCTCCTCGACCACCCCGGGCCACCCTACCCAGCAGCCCCCCTGCCGCTCCAAGATCGGGCGCATCGCCGCGACCAGCCCCCCCGCCCCCGGCTCCACCTTCCAGCTCCCCCCCCTCTGACGCATCACCACCGGCAGGCGATTGGACACCACCGTCAACGGCCCTAACGCTGTCATGCTCGCTCCTGGTCTGGTGCTCGTTCTCGACGTGTTTGAAGCTCCCTACAAGCCTAGGCACCCCCTCGACGCGACAAGCTCGCCAGCGCCCTGGACTCCGCGCTCTTTCGGGCAAGAAGTTTTTGCCCGCCCCCGGATCCCCGTGTTAGCGTCGGTCCTCTGGTCGTTTGGGGCCAGATCACCATGCATCACAAGGAGATTGAAGATGTTGAAACGACTGCTGCTGTCCTGTTTGCTCGTCTCGGGCCTCTCGCTCACCACGATCGCCTGCTCGGGCGACGCCGACGAAGATAACACCATCGAAACCGACGCCGGCGAAGATACCGGGACCGACGCCAGCGAAGATGCCGGCGACGATGCCGACGAAGACGTCGACCCCGGCCCCCAGACCGGTGAACTCGCAGATCCCGACATCACCGCGGCGAGCTGCGAGGAGATCTCAGCCGAAGGCTGCTTCTCCAACGACGACTGCGGCGCCTCCGAAGTCTGCTTCGACGTCAGCCGCGGCGACGACGTGGCCTGCTGCGTGCCCGGCACCCGCGGCACCTTCGAGCCCGGCGACGCCTGCAGCCCGGAGACCGGTGAGCTTGAGTGCGCCTCCGGCCTCTGCGCCCAGTACGACACCGAAGAAGGCGAAGTCAGCGCCTGCACCACCACCTGCACCGGCGAAGTCGAAGGCGAATGCCCCGACGCCTTCCCCGAGTGCGTCTTCGGCATCTGCTCGCCGCCCGCGGCTGAGTAAGACCGTTAAGAGCGGCGAGTCCGACTCCTGAAGCCAACCTCCTCGCCCTCTTGCACACTTTAAAACGCCCGACGCTCTTGCGCGCCGGGCGTTTTTTTATGCGCCGCGCCCTCCCAAACCTGCGCACCGCCCCGCCCCTGGAAACTCGCCGCCCTTCGTTGTAGCCTCGCCGCATACGCCAGCGCCCCAACCGCCCCACCTCCCAGGCCTCGCCTGGAAACACGCGTTCCCGCGCGACCCCGGGCATCGCACCGCCGGCGCTTGCTACCACGTGGCGTGGCACCCTCGCCCCGACCCAATGATGACGCCGGGCAACCTCAACGCCCCGGCCCACTGACCCTGGATGGATGTATGAGAAACCTCCTCAAAGCCACCCTGCTCGCCATCGCCCTCGCCAGCACCACGCTCGCCTGCGAATCCGACACGAGCAACGCGGAGTCCACCGAAGCCACGGCCGAGCAGACCGCTCCCGCCGAAGAAGCCGCACCCGCCGAAGAAGCCGCGCCCGCTGAAGCGCCCCCCGAAGAAGCCGCGCCCGCCGAAGAAGCCGCGCCCGCCGAAGAAGCCGCGCCCGCCGAAGAAGCCGCGCCCGCCGAAGGTCAGGGCCAGCTCGAAGCCCCCTCCCTGGCTCAGATGGAAGACCTCGGCGCCACCGGCGCAACCCGGTGCAACTCCAACGACGACTGCAAGGCGGATGAAGTCTGCTTCTCCAACTCATCGGATCCCACCAACCCCCGCTACTGCCTCGCCGGCACCCGCGGCACGCGTAAATTCGGCGAGCCCTGCGATGAAGGCGTGGGCTCGCTGCAATGCGACACCGGTATTTGCCTCTGGTATCTGACTCCGGATGGCGAGCGCCGCACATGCACCATCCCCTGCGATGAAAGCACCGAGTGTCCCCAGCCGCTGTCCCGCTGCATCTTCGGTGTGTGCAATTCGCCCACCGGCGACTGAACACTCACCCTGCGCCAGACTCCCCGGCCGGCCCCCCCACGCCGGCCGGGATGTTCCTTGTTCAAAACGCACGGAGTTCTCTCATAGCCCCCTGGAAGCAACGCACGCTCGTCGCGCTCACAACCTGCCTGCTCGCCGCCTGCTCCACCTCCCAACAGATGTCCGACGCCCAGCCCCGCCCCTTCGCACTCGACACCTCCGACTGGCCCGAAGAGCGCCGCGCCCTCGAAGAAGACTTCCACACCTGGCTCGGCGAGTTTGTCTCGTTCGATGCAGCCCTTCGCCAGAGTATGCGAAAATTCAATAGCCTGCTTCAGGAGCGATCCGCTGGCCAGCAGGCCCTCGACGCACGCCTCCGAGACCACCTGAAGGGCTCCACCGACCCCGACCTCCGCGCCTGGGGCACCCTGCGCCTGGCCCAGACCTACCTCAACTTCGCCTGCCTGATCGAAGACATCCACACACCCTCCGGTATCACCGCCGAACAAGCTCGCGAGTTCCGAAACAACATCAGCACCCTGGTCTCCGACCTCTTCGCCAAAACCGCCACCACCCTCAACGCCACCACCGAGCAGGGCGTCGACACGTGGAGTCACCAGGCTGACTACCTGCTCCAACACCTCGATCCGCCCACCTCCGAAACCTGCGAATCGACCCTGGCGTTCTGGCGACCTTAATAAGGCACATGTGAGGCGCCCTTCGGGTCCGCCCTTCGTGACTGCTCAAAGACGCACAAGACGCTCCAGCGCTTCGAGGCCTGAGGCAAGCTTCCGCATCGTCACCGGCGTTGATGCGCCCTTCGCCTCGTCTCGAACCTGCTCAGGAATCGCCCTCACGCTCCAACAACACCCTCTTACGCTCCACCCCCCACCGATACCCCGAGATGCTCCCATCGCTGCGAACCACCCGATGACACGGAATCGCCACCGCGATCGTATTGGCCGCACACGCCCCGGCCACCGCGCGAGCAGCCTTCGGTTCACCAATGGCCCGGGCCAGCTCCCCGTAGGTCAGGCGTTGGCCGGGCGGCACGGCCCGCAGCGCCTTCCAGACCCGCTCCTGAAACGCCGTGCCCCGAATATCCAGGGGCAAATCGCAGCCCAGCTGCGGCGCCTCAACCAACCCAACCACCCGGGCGACCAGACACTCAAAGTCGGGGTCTGCACCCACCAGTTCGGCGTTGGGAAACTGGCGCTCCAACTCATGGACCAGCGCCTCGGCCTCATCACCCAGTGAGATCGCGCACACCCCCTTGCCACTCGCCGCCACAAGAATCGCGCCGAGCGAGCACTCGCCAACCGCAAAGCGAATCGCCACATCGGGGCCACCTTTGCGAAACTCGCTCGGCGTCATGCCCAGGCGCTCGGTGGCACTTTCATAGAAGCGCCCCGACGAACTGTAACCCGCCTCAAAGATGGCTTCGGTGACGGTGTCTTTAGAACGCAAGCCGTTGCGAACCCTCGCGGCACGGTGCGCGGCGATATAGGCGTGCGGCGTCAGCCCGGTATGCGCCTTGAAAAGGCGATGGACGTGGTGGGGGCTGAGCTCCACATGCGCGGCGAGCTGCGCCAATGAGGGCGCCTCATCCTGGGACTTGATAAAGCGGCAGAGGCGCGCGACGAGCGCAACCTCGCGCTCGCCACGGGGAGGCTCCTCCGGTCTGCAGCGTTTGCAGGCCCGGTAGCCAGCCGCACGGGCCTGCTCGACCTTCTCGAAGAATACGATGTTCCTGGCCAACGCCTGACGGGAGCCACACGAGGGCCGACAAAAAACGCCGGTGCTTTTCACCCCGTAGACGAAGCGGCCGTCCGCCTCGGGGTCGCGCGCTCGCACTTGCTCCAGACGCGCGGCAAACTCCGCATCGTCGCTCCATTCGTTGTCAGACATGGCGTTTTCTCCGGTCTCATCGCTCCAGGATACTCGACATGTACAGGGTGCCGTGCCGGGCCACACTCCGAATCTTGCTCCCAAATGTTGGTCGGGCGGCCCTCAAGAAGAAGAGCCGGGCTCGCTCGCGAGCCCGGCTCTTTCTCCAGGTCTTTCTCAGGTACGAATCACCTAAACTCACCACACATACAAACGCACATGTCCCCCGAACTCCACAAACTCCAGGTTTCTGTTCGGCAACACCCCCAGCCCCGGACGCCACTCCAACACCACGTCGATCGGAAGGGCCTGGAAGTTGAACTCAATCCCGCCCACCAGCGAGACCGCCGTCCCGAACTGATCGTCCTCCGACCCAATCGCCCCGCCAATCCCCACATTCCACGCCAGCGCGAGCACCTCGGAGCTGAAGAGCGCCGGCAGGTTCACCAGCAAATCAGCCGAAGCGGCCAGCCCGTCGCAGCTCCGCCAACACCCTGCCGTAAACTGCATCGACGTCGCCCCCCCGAAACTTTTCAGCGACAGACCGGAAGACACCAGCGTCGACCCTACGCCAATCCCAAAGCTCCCCGGGTTGCGCTGAGCGTGCGCATCCCCCGCAAACGACGTGCTCAGAAGAAGAGAAGAAAACACCAGGGCCATAAGAAATCGAATCATACCGCTACTCCAGGTCAATGATTTCGCCATCTGTCCAGGTCCAACAAAATTGCACAGCGAAGCTCGACACCGTCACAAGAATGTCACCCGAATGGGTGCATCCACAGTCGCAATGATGCCGAGCAGACCGGCCACGTCCCCCACGCGAACACCTCAGTTCAAGGCACGACGAAATGATGTTCGCCGCCCCGGAGAGGCTGCCCGGTCTTCCTGATCGTGTTAGACGAGATGTGTTGAGCCGAGGCAGACCCGACCCCATGGAGCCCCTCCCATGACCACATTCGTCATCACCATCACGCTAGTCGCCCACCTCGTCTTACCTTCGGTGCTGGTGTCGTGGGTGGCGTTAAGCCGCACAACCTCGCGTCTTTACTGGATTCTCGCAACGATTCTCACGGCGGCCTTCCTCGCCACGATGCACGTCGCCGGAGCCGGCTGGAGCTGGTTTGGCCTCGTCTGGCGCTGGATCTTTCTGGCACTTTTTGTGCTCTGCATCGGACACTTTCTTTACCACCGCTGGCGCGACCTGCCCTGGCTTCCCGCCAAAAAAGCCAAACCCTGGCTGGCAACCCTGCTCGTGGGACTTCTGGCCGCGTACTTTCTGACCTCGATCCCCTACCTCATCTCGGCTGGCTCCCACGACGCGCGCGCCACCGAGCTCTCCTGGCCCCTCGATGGCGAGGACTTTTTCGTGATTCACGGAGGCGGCAACGAAGCCGTCAACCACCACTATCGCGTCGACGCCCAGCGCTACGGCCTGGACATCGTGGCGCTCAACGCCTGGGGCGTGCGCGCCCGCGGGCTCCTGCCCCCCGACCTCGACGCCTACGCAATCTACGGCACCCCCGTGCTCGCCCCCTGCGACGGCGAGGTACTCGCGACGCGCGGTGATCTGCCCGACCAGAAGCCGATGGAGATGGACCCCGACAACCTTCTGGGCAACTTCATCACCCTCCACTGCCACGACCTCACCATCCTCCTCGCCCACCTACGCCATGACTCGCCAGGCGTCGAAGCCGGCGACATGGTCAAAGCCGGCCAGCCCATCGCCGAGGTCGGCAACACCGGCAACACCTCGGAGCCTCACCTGCACATCCATGCGGTCGAAGGTCGCGTCACCGACCACGACACGCTGGCCTTCGAGGGTAAAGGCATGCCCATGACCTTCGGCAGCCGTTTTTTGAAGCGGAACGATCGCGTTCAACCCAACTAAATGCGCCCGGAATCCTTCTATGACCGCTCCGCTAGTCGCCGAGCGCTGGTCGGGCCTCCAGGGCCTCGACCCCTCCCCGGTGCTCCCTGATGGCTGCCGCGATCTGATCCTGCGCGTCCCTCCAGACGCCGCCCCGATCCTGCACCTTAGCCCTCTCGATACCACCGCCCGTGAGGTTCAAACCGCTCCCGGAACCCACTGGCTGGGGCTCCGCCTCTACGCCGGCACCACCGCCCGCGACGGCCGCGCCATCGACGCCGCACAGCTGCTCGAATGCCCCGACAGCCGCGCGCTCATCAATAAGATTCACCAGCATCCCGACGAGGCCGAAGCCCTGCTCCGCGAGCTTATCTCCACTCACCTCGCCAGCCCTCCCCCCGTCTTTCTCGACTACCTCGCGGCACTCTCCAGCACCGAGAACGCGGCGACGTTTCCCCGCCAACTCGGCGTCTCCGATCGCACCCTCCGCCGCCACATCACCCGCGCCACCGGCGCCTCGCCATCCTTCTGGCGCCAGCTCTCGCGCATCCGCCGATGCGCGCGCCAGATCGCCCGCACCGAACTCCCCCTGGCGGACATCGCCCTGAACTGCGCCTTCAGCGACCAGGCCCACATGCAGCGCGAAGTTCGCCGCTGGTTCGGTACCACCCCCGCCCAGATCCGCGCCCAGGCCCCCACCTACGCGCTCCGACTCCGCGAGCCGGAGCGCGGGCTCTAGCTCACGCAGGCTCGTGCAGACTCGGCACCGCCGGCGGCCGAAAATGCGGGTTAACCACAAGCCCCAGCCGGTTGCCGAAGGGGTCGGCCAAAGACGCCACCCAGATCCCCTCCCCCGTATGCCAGGGCTCCACCAGCGCCCGCGCCCCCAGCCCCACCAGACGCTCAAACTCCGCCTGAATATCCCCCACCCCCCAGAGCGTCTCCGAGCCCCCCAACGATGGGGTGAGATCCCCGGATGCAGCCATCAATCCCAATTCATAGCCGCATACATCAAAACCAATATAACGCTCGTTCTCAAAGTAGGGCTCTACGCCAAACGCCTTCACATACCAGGCTCTGGCTTTTTGCAGATCGTCAACCGGGTAAACAACAGTTCGAAGTCCCAACATCTCGGCCTCTCGCGTTTCAGGTAAATGGAGCGCACATCCTACGCGCCGATCCCCACCAACGGTATTGAATAAATCGGCCAGATTCGCCACGACGCTCTATCTTTTTTCCCAATGCGCCCTCTTACGCGTTGACGCCTCCCGCCTGCCAAACATACCGTCGCTCTATTCGCACTATGAACGTTCGTCGCGAGCGCTACCGCGACCGCCCCCGATCGAAGGCCCGGGCACCACACAAGGTGCGCTCGGCTGCAGAGCCCTCGTTATACGTGCGCACCCGAGGCCTCCTGCCCCCCGACCTCGACGCCTACGCCATCTACGGCACCCCCGTGCTCGCCCCCTGCGAGGGTGAAGTCCTCGCAACGCGCAGCGATCTGCCCGACCAGAAGCCGATGGAGATGGACCCCGACAACCTTCTGGGCAACTTCATCACCCTCCACTGCCACGACCTCACCATCCTCCTCGCCCACCTACGCCATGACTCGCCAGGCGTCGAAGCCGGCGACATGGTCAAAGCCGCCCAGCCCATCGCCGAGGTCGGCAACACCGGCAACACCTCGGAGCCTCACCTGCACATCCATGCGGTCGAAGGTCGCGTCACCGACCACGACACGCTGGCCTTCGAGGGTAAAGGGATGCCCATGACCTTCGGCAGCCGTTTTTTGAAGCGAAACGACCGGGTGCAGACGCGCTAAATCAGGCCGGTATTGGGTTGATCCGCCACTCCCATTAGTCCCCTACTCCTCGCTCTCGGGCTCGTACTGGTGCTCGAGCTCGTACTGGTACTCGAGCTCGTACTGGTACTCGTACTGGTACTCGTACTGGTACTCGAGCTCGCGCTGGTACTCGGGCTCTGGCTCGAACCTATTAGAGTTTGCTGAGCATCGCGCCGACACGGCGGAGTTTGTTTTGTTGTTCATCCTTGTTTCTAAAGGGCAAAAGATCCAGGCACGCGCAGAACTCGGCCGCAGATCCGAGAGCGATGCGATAGTGATTCGCACGCGACGGCCCAGACCGGGACGCCCCCTCCGCGATATTCAATAAGAGAGACTCCGATGCACGAACGGTTTGATCTTTGAGGTTCGAACGACCGACTGGAAACTTCTCGTTGTTCAGCCAATCAACGACTTCTTTCGCAAGTTGATAACAGTACAGCCGTTCGTGATTGAAATGGTGCATGCCAACCTCCTTAATAAGTGGACACATTAGATGACGGGGTCGACGACCACACCGACTCGCCCCACTTTGTTATCGAGAGGTTCTCCCCTGGTTTTCGTGCTCCCCCCAAATTTCCTCAGCGAATCCTGAATCTGCATCCAAACCCCAGCTCCAGCACGACTACCAGCTCCAGCACGAGTACGAGTACCAGCTCCAGTACGAGTACGAGTACCAGCCTCCAGCACGAGTACGAGTACGAGTACCAGCCTCCAGCACGAGTACGAGTACCAGCTCCAGCACGAGTACGAGTACGAGTACGAGTACGAGTACCAGCTCCAGCACGAGTACGAGTACGAGTACGAGTACGAGTACCAGCTCCAGCACGAGTACGAGTACGAGTACGAGTACGAGTACCAGCTCCAGCACGAGTACGAGTACGAGTACGAGTACGAGTACCAGCTCCAGCACGAGTACGAGTACGAGTACGAGTACGAGTACCAGCTCCAGCACGAGTACGAGTACGAGTACCAGCCACCAGCACGAGTACGAGTACGAGTACCAGCCACCAGCACGAGTACGAGTACGAGTACGAGTACCAGCTCCAGCACGAGACCGACCTCCCCCCCGCCAGAAATACCCCTCCTCTTCCCCCCTGTTACATCTGTGTGTATTCTCCCCATCACCTGTTACACCCCACCCCCCTCCCCCTGGAGGCCCCCCATGTCCACCGCCCCCCTCATCGAAGACATCCTCAACGTCGAACCCGATGAAACGATGGAGGCCCACATCCTCCAGGGCTTTCACTACCGCACCATCGAGGCCCTCCAGAACTATCTCGATCTCTCCCAGGTCGAGATGGCCAAAGCCCTCGGCGTGAGCCGCCAGACGCTGATCCGCAACCTCAAGGCCAAAAAGCATCACCTCTCCTCCCAGCTCTCCGACCAGCTCTACCGCGTCGCCCGCATCACCCGCCGCGCCATCGAGGTCTTTGGCGAACGCGACGCCGCATCGCGCTGGCTCAAATGCGAAAACGCCGCGCTGGGCGGCCGCCCTCCCCTTCACCTTTTGAAAACAGACGCCGGCGCCGAAAAGGTCGCCGAGCTTCTGGGGCGCATTGAGTTCGGAGTCTACAGCTGATGATGCGCGCCTTTCGCCTCACCGATCAGAAATGGGCCGCCACCGCCTTCGACGGCGAAGGCGCCCGACGCTTCGGGGGCCGCTGGAACCACCGCGGCTCCGCGGTGGCCTACACCTCCGAGAGTCTCGCGCTCGCAACGCTTGAGCAGCTCGTGCACGTCTCCGCCGGCATTCCCCTTGCCGGCCGCGTGGCCATCCGCGTCGACATCCCCGACGACCTCCCCGTCCGCACCATCCTCCCCGACGAGCTGCCCGAAGGCTGGCGACGCGTCGACGGGCTGCGCGCCCTCAAAACCCTGGGCTCCGAGTGGATCTTGAGCCGGGAGAGCGCGGTCTTGCGCGTGCCCTCCGTCATCATCCCCTCCGAATTCAACCTCCTCCTCAACCCCTCCCACCCCGACCTCGCCCGTCTCACCTTCCACCTGCCCGAGCCCTACGCTTTCGATCCCCGCCTCCTGAGCTCCCCTTCCGGTTGAGCCCCCCGATTCCACTCTTCAGTTGAAATCCCCTCCCCGGGTGATAAGGTCTGCCGCATTCGCGACAGCCCCTGAAAACCCAACGCCCCACCCCGGGAGGAACGATGTTCTCTACCTTACGCCCGACCTCCGTCGGACGCGCCGCCATCCTTATCTGTCTCACCACCCTGCTCGGCGCCTGCGCCTCCACCGGCACCCAGCGCGCCTCCGGACAGACCGCCTCCCTCGACCTCCCCGACGCTCAGAAGGTCCGCGAGCTGGCCTCCGCCCCCGCCCCCTCCGTGGACGTCTCCGAGATCGCCGGCCCCATCGCCGTCGAACGCTGGGAGTTGGTTGCACCTCTGCCCACGACCATCGGCCACACGCCACTGACCACCACAAAACCCTGGGAGCAGGGCTTCGCCGCCCTCGTCAACGACACCGACAACGCCGTGCGCTCCCAGGCCGCCTCCTGTGTCGCCCGCCAATTCGGCCACTACTACGCCGCCAACGAGCGCTGGCCCGACCAGGAGCTCCAGACCTTCATCGGCGCGCGCTGCGGCTGGATCGGCGGCAACTTCGCCTCCACCGCCCTGCGCGTCACCGACAACCGCCCCCTCGATCAGGTCGCCGCTCAGTTCGACGACCACATCGCCAGCTTCCTGGAAAGCTCCCGCAAAGCCATCGACGGCCCGATGGACGCCGCCCTCAACATCGAGCGCATCGGCGACGCCACCATCGCCACCCTGGTGGCCGGCGAACGCACCATCACCCTCAAGCCTCGCCCCATCACCTTCGACGAGCGCGGCACCCTTGAAGGTCGCGTCGAAAACTCCCGCTACAACCACATTCAGGCCTACATCGGCGACGGCCCCCTGGGCGCCCGCTCCTGCGAGCGCGACCCGGCCGCGCGCTTCCCCTCCTTCCGCTTCCACTGCAGCGGCGACTCCCAGACCGAGCCCCAGGGCCGCGCCTACGTGGAGTTCTCCCTCAACGTGCGCGACCAGCTCTTCTCCGAGCTCGGCGGCAACACCCTCCTGGTGAGCGACCCGGACGAGCTGCGCTACGTCAGCGCCACCGCCTCCGTCCCCGCCACCACCGAGGGCACCACCTCCACCGAGCGACTCGCCGCACAGATCAACGCCTTCCGCGAGCGCGCCAAACTCACCCCCGTCGCCTTCTCCCAACCCCAGTCCAAAACCCTCGGCGAACTCCTCCCCCACATGCTCGCCGCACAGAGCGACGACGATGAGAGCCTCTTCTCCCTCTTAACCCTCGCCGCCATCGCCGGCTGGGACATCGACTCCCCCATCCTCTCCGGCGACTTCACCATGCGCGTCACCGCCCACAACGACCCGATCCGCACCATGGCCACGCTGCTCACCAGCCCCTCGACCCGCCACATGCTCTTCGACCCCGACTTGAGCCACATCGCCATGGCCGCCTCTCGCCAGGAAGGCGCCACAAGCCTCCTGCTCACCGGCTACAAACGCGTCCCCGGCCTCACCGGCGACCAACTCGTCGAACGCGCCCTCAACACCCTTAACAGCGCCCGCGAGGCCGCCGGAAACCGCCCTGTCATCGACTCCGGCAACTACCAGCAGGCCGCAACCCTGCTCTCCGGCGCCGTCGCCCAGGGCAAAGGCACCCCGGCCGAGGCCACCGACCGCATCGTCAACGCCATGGCACGCAATCTCGAAACCGAAGTCCGCTACTGGACCCTCGCCACCGACAACCTCGAAGACTTCTCCATCCCCGAAGAGCTCATCACCGCTCGCGCCCTTCGCGCCACCGTCTTCGCCGCCCCCTACCAGCACCCCGACGATCCCTGGAGCATCTACCGGGTCGTCATCATGTACGCCAAAGGCGACATCCGCTGATCCCCCGCGACGCGCTCGTCAGGCCCGACGAGCGCGTCGCTCTCACGCGCTGTAGTACTGGACGTTCGCTATGAAGTACCTCACCGCTCCCCCCTCGCCACGCCACCAGGCGCTCCTCCTCGCCCTCCTCCTCCTCCTGGCAGCTGCCTGCGCCACCCCTGAGCCCAACAGCCGCATGGGCGAGGCCCCCTCATTGGACCTTCCCTCCCGAGAGAAGATCCAGGAGATCGTGGCATCGCCCGCCCCCTCCATCTCCCTCGAAGAGCTCGTCGGCCCCCAGCCCGCCGAACGCTGGAACCTGGTCGCCCCGCTGCCCGACACCCTCGGCCACCAGCCTCGCCAGAACCTCGAAGTCTGGGAGCAGGCCTTCGCCCAGAAGGTCGACAGCCTCGACAACACCGCCCGCTCCGAGGCCAGCCACTGCGTCGCGCGCCAGAACGCCCACTACTACGTCGCGCAACAACGCTGGCCCGACAATGAGCTCGACACCTACATCGGCGCGCGCTGCGGCTGGATCGGTCCCGACCACTTCGTGCGGCTTTCGTACCTCAACGCCAACACGCCCCTCGACCAGGTCGAAGCCCTGGCTGCGGACAAAATCAACACCTTCATCAACGAAAGCCGCAACCGATACACCGGCCTCGTCGACTTCGGCATGCACGTCGAACGCATCGGCCAAAACGTCGTCATCGCCATGAGCGCCGGCCGACGCACCATGACCGTCACACCGCGCCCCATCACCTTCGACGAGCAGGGCACCCTGGAGGGTCGCGTCCTCGACGAGCGCTATGACTACGTCCGCGCCTACATCACCGTCGGCAACCTCGACGCCCGCCGATGCGAACGCGACCAGTCCGTACGCTACCCCGAGTTCCGCTTCCACTGCGGCGGCGACTCCGAGACCGAGCCGCGCGGTCGCGCCTACGTCGAGTTCTCCCTCTCCCTGAGCGACCAGCCCTGGTCTGACATCGGCACCATGGCCCTCTTTGTCACCGACCTCGACGACCCTCGTTACGTCAGCGCCACAGTTGCCGTCCCCGACGTACGCGACGCCTCCGACGCCTTCTCCCGCATCTCCTCCCAGCTCAACCGCATCCGCACCCTCTCTGGCATGCAACCCGTCGAACGCTCCGACGCCCAGTCCCGCACCATCAGCAAAGTCTTTCCTCACCTGCTCCAGGCCATTCAAGACAAGGACGCCGCCGCATCCGAACTCTACCAGGGCGCCGTCACCGCCGGCTGGGATATCGGCGAGCCCATCCTCTACGGTGACTTCACCATCCGTCACTACCGCGCCGAGAACCCTGCTAAGGTCATGGCCCTCATCCTCACCAGCCCCACCGCCCGCGATATGCTCTTCGACCCCAACCTCAGCCACATCGCCCTGGCCGCCGTTCAAAACGAGGGCTCCACAAGCCTTCTCATCGGCGGCTACAACCGCGTCCCCGACCTCTCCGAAGATGAGCTCGTCGCCCGCGCCCTCAACACCATCAACACCGCCCGCGACGCCGCCGGCAACCGCCCCGTCTACGACTCCGGCAACTACCAGCGCGCCGCCGTCATCCTCTCCGGTGCCATCGCCCGGGGTCAGGTCACCCCCGCCCGCGCCACCGACCGCGTCGTCAACGCCATGGTCAACAACCTCCAGACCGGCGTGCGCTACTGGACCCTGACCGCCCGCGACCTCGACGACTTCCACGTCCCCGATGAGCTCGTCAACGCTCGCCTCCTGCGCGCCGCCGTCATCGCCGCCCCCTACCGCCACCCCGACGATCCCTGGCACCTCTACCGCGTCATCATCATGTACGCCGAAGATGACATCCGCTAAATCGCCCTGAGGCAAAACGACAGCAGCCCCGCTTGATTCAAGCGGGGCTGCTGACTTCTCCTTCGATACCTGCCGTCCAGGCTTTACTCCGCCGGGGCGGTGACCACGACCTCGGTCGTCACCGAATCGTGTTGCGACGAAATCTCCAGACTATGCGTCCCCGCCGACAGCTCCTGCTCTCCCGGGCCCGTGGGCAGAGTCGCCTCAATCCGAACCCCCTGCCCCGGCGCCACAGGCGTCTCGGCATCCCCACCCTCGGTTTGGAGCTGAAGGCCAACAATACCCCCACCTTCCATCGTGATCTGCCCGGTGAGCTCGATAATGCCCTCGGTCGTCCCCGTATTCGTTCCCAGAACCACAACCTCCAGCGACTCGCCCTCAACCACCGTCAGCGTGCTCGCCTCGGTAACAATGCTCAGCTCAAAGAACGCACCTTCCTCGTCGATGATCGGCGCTCCCGCAACCACCACATCGGCAGTGACCGTCGTCTCACCCAGGACGACCTCCGCGCTGTAAGTGCCGGCATCGCCTTCGGCAGTCATCCAGGTAAAGCTGCCACCTTCAGCGCTCCCCGCCGCCACCGCGATCTCCGCCGTGTCGGTGAACTCCCCAAGCGTCAGCGTCACCGTCGCCGTGCCGTCCGCGTTACCGGTGTTCTCCACCGTAAACGCCACTTCCACAGCCTGACCTTCATCCACGCTGAGCGTGCTGCTGGCCTCATCCAACTCCAGCGAGAAGCTCGCCTCTGCAATCACATCGGCATCATCGTTGGTGTCGGCGCCTTCCGCCACAGGCCACGGCAAAAAACGCCATGGACGTGATCAGCAAGAGGGCCAGGATCGTGCTCTTTTGGGTGTGAAACGTCATATCAAACATCTCCTTTCCAGATGGATCGGTTGCGCTCATGGCATACGTGCCGCGCACCCGCGCGCAGCCACTTCATCGACGAGCAGTTAAGGGTTGCGGTGGGTTAGCAAGAAGGAAGCAAACCCGCAAGCCCACGCGGCCAGGTTCACCCGGGAGTCCCCCTCCGACATCCAATAAGCGGCTACTCCGGGTCCAAACATCACCGGGAGGCCCACACGCCTTGTCGAAACGCCCCTCTCCACGCATCCTCATACCCTGTCCAAGCTCCAACTCCGAGCTCCATCAGGCCCCCCCGCCTGCACGCAACTCCCACGCCCCACGCTCCCGACGGACTCGACCACCGTGCACACCCTCATAACAAACATCCTCGGAGGCGTCGGACTCTTCCTCCTCGGCATGGCCCTCTTAAGCGACGGCCTGCGCTCCCTGGGCGGAAACGCCCTGCGCGCCTGGTTGCAACGCCTCACCGGCAACCGCCTCTCCAGCGTCGCCACCGGCACCGTGGTCACCGCACTCGTCCAGTCCTCCAGCGCCACAACCCTGATGACCATCGGCTTCGTCAGCGCTGGCTTACTCTCCTTCACACAGTCGCTGGGCGTCATCCTGGGTGCCAACCTCGGCACCACCATGACCTCCTGGCTCGTCGCGCTCATCGGACTCAAAATTGATATCGGCGCCTTCGCCCTCCCCCTGGTCGGCATCGGTGCCTTCATTCACCTGCTCGCGCGCGCCAGGGGCGCCAAACTCGGCACCGCGCTCGCAGGCTTCGGCCTTATCTTTGTCGGCATCGACGTCCTCCAGACCGGCATGCTCGAGGTGAGCACCCGCGTCTCCCCGGCCGACTTCGCCATCGACGGTTTCGGCGGCCGCCTCCTCCTGGTCGGCGTCGGCATCGTCATGACCGTCATCATGCAATCCTCCAGCGCCGCCGTCGCCGCCACCCTGACCGCCCTCGCCACCGGCGCCATCGACGTCACCCAGGCCGCATCGCTGGTCATTGGCCAGAACGTGGGCACCACCATCACCGCCGCCATCGGCAGCATCGGCGCGACCATCCCCGCCCGACGAACCGCCCTCGCTCACATCCTCTTCAACGTCCTGACCGGTTGCATCGCCCTGGCCGCCCTTCCCCTCCTGATACCATCGCTAAACGCCCTCCTCACCGCCCTCCACGTACACGACGATGCCACCCACATCGCCGCCTTTCACACCGCCTTTAACCTCATCGGCGTCCTCCTCCTTCTCCCCTTCATTCACCCCTTCTCCGCACTCATCGAACGCCTCATCCCCGGCCCCGTCCGCCGCTTCACCTCCCACCTCGACACCTCCACCCACAGCCTCCCCCCCATCGCCCTCGACGCCGCCGCGACCACAATCTCCGAGATGCTCTCCGCCCTCCACCGCGCCACACTCGCCAGCCTCGACGAGCACAGCGACCGCAACGCCCATCCCGACTTCGAGCCCCTGGCCAGCGAACTCCGCGAAGGCATCGCTCAGACCCGCGCCTTCTTAAACGGCGTGCAAACCTCCGCCTCCGACGAACGCCTCTTCGCCCGCCACCTCTCCCTTCTCCACGCCCTCGACCACCTGGAGCGCTACCTGCGCTGGACCACCGAACACGGCAACCTGCAACACGCACGCATCAACCCCAACTTCTCCAACGCGCGAAAGCTCCTCATTAACCTTCTGCACTGCGCCCTCGACTCCCCCGATCCCCACGACACAACCTCCGTCGCCCAACTCGCCGAACTCTCCGCGCTCCTGGGCGCCGAACGCGAACGCCTGCGCCCTACCCTCATCCGCAAGAACGCCGCTCACGCCTCCGTCGACCTCTTCGCGGAACAGCGCTCCCTCAACGCTCTCACACGTATCGCCTACCACACCTGGCGCGCTCGCCATCACCTAACCCTCCCCGGCGATAGCAACGCCGACGTCCTCGACGCCATGAACTAACCTCCACAGACACTCTCATCGGGGTTGAGCCTCCCTCCAATCGCGCTACTATCACCCTCCTCCCTCAACTCCACTCTGCGCCCCGGCCCCCTCCCCATGACCTGGTGGCTCGAAGCACTCCTGGCAGCCTCTCCCATCGTCCTCATCCTGGTGGCGATGGTCCTCTTCAAACGCTCCGCCGCCACCGCCGGCGTCCTCGGGCTGCTCCTCACCCTCGCGCTCACCCTCCTCCACTTCGGCTTCCCCTCCCTCGCAAACTCCGACGCTCCTCGGATAACCGGACTTCTCGGCGCACTGGCCGAAGCCTCCTTCACCGCCGCCTCCATCCTCTGGATCATCTTCGGCGCCCTCTGCATCCACCGCCTCCAACTCAGCTCCGGCGCCATCGACACCCTGCGCCAACACCTCGCTCACCTCACCGACGACCCCAGGCTGATCGCCATCCTCATCGCCTGGTTCTTCGCCCTCTTCCTCGAAGGCGCCGCCGGCTTCGGCACCCCCGCTGCCCTGGCCGCACCTTTTTTGGTGGCCTTCGGCTTCTCCGCCGTCCACGCCGTCGCCATCACCCTGATCGGCTATGCCGTCGGCGTCTCCTTCGGCGCCCTCGGAACCCCCGTCATGGTGCAGCTCGCCACCACCCCCTTCAGCCCCCTGGACATCGCCCGGGCTACCTCCGAGCTGAGCATCCTCAGCGGCGCAGTGCTGCTCGGCCTGATGGTCCGCCAGGCCCACCAAAACGCCCCGACCACCCCCGCACCCGACGCACCCCGGGCCTCCATCGCCGGCTGGTACCTGCTCGCCGCAGCCGGTTTCCTCCTCCCCATGGCATTCATCGCGCGCCAGGTCGGCCCGGAACTTCCCACCATGGGCGCCGCCCTCGTCGGCACCACCCTCCTCATACTCGCCATCAAACTCCGCGGTCGAAACACCACCGACACCCCTCAACCTCCCCCCCAACCCGACGACGCCTCACCTGCCCCCATGCCCCTCTGGAAAGCCGCCTCCCCCTACCTCGTCGTCATCGTCCTGGTCCTCCTCACCCGCCAGCTCGACACCCTCAGCGCACTGCTGCGCTCCGTCGACATCAGCTGGCAGCTCTTCGACCTCTTCCACGGCCACCTCGAACCCCTCTTTCACCCCGGCACCATCCTGATACTCGCCTTCCTCATCGGCGCCCGCATGCAATCCGCCTCCTGGCGCCAGACAGGTCAGGCCGCCTTAGCCGCCTTGCACATGCTGCTGCCCGTCATCCTCACCCTCATCGCCATGCTCAGCATCTCCCGGCTGATGGTGCACGCCCACATGATCGACGCTCTGGCCGAAGCCGCCGCCCACACCGGCTCCGCCTGGCCCCTCTTCGCTCCCCTCATCGGCGCGCTCGGCACCTTCATCACAGGCTCCGCCACCGCCTCCAACATCATCTTCACCGACTTCCAACTCACCACCGCCGAACACCTCGGCCTCAATCCCTTACGCCTCGTCGGCGCCCAGGGAGCCGGCGCCGCCATCGGCAACGCCATCGCCCCCCACAGCATCATCGCCGGCTGCGCCTCCGTCGGCATCAACGGACACGAATCGGAAGTCATCAAACGCACCCTCCTCCCCGCCACACTCGCACTATCCCTTACCGGCCTGCTTGTCTGGCTCCTCCTGAACTAGACGCTCCGCCCCACAAAGCGACATCCGCCCCCTCTTTAACATCACATTCCAATATGCAAATCTCGCCAGCAAGATTTGCACATTGGCCTCCCTAACTTAACTTCTCGCCAGCGAGATCCGCTACTCGGAACCCCGAGTTGCCATTCTCGCCAGCTAGATCCCCTACTCGGAACCCCGAGTTGCCATTCTCGCCAGCTAAATCCCCTACTCGGAACCCCGAGTTGCCATTCTCGCCAGCTAGATCCCCTACTCGGAACCCCGAGTTGCCATTCTCGCCAGCTAAATCCCCTACTCGGAACCCCGAGTTGCCATTCTCGCCAGCTAGATCCCCTACTCGGAACCCCGAGTTGCCATTCTCGCCAGCTAGATCCCCTACTCGGATGCCCGAGTTGCCATTCTCGCCAGCTAGATCCCCTACTGGACGTCTCCAGCTGCACTTCTCGCTACCGAGATCCCCTACTCCACGCGTTGACCTGCCGTTCTTGCTACCAGGATCCGCTACTCCACGCGTTGACCTGGCGTTCTCGCTAACGAGATCCGCTACTCCACGCGTTGACCTGCCGTTCTCGCTACCGAGATCCGCTACTCCACACGTTGACCTGACGTTCTTGCTACCAAGATCCGCTACTCCACGCGTTGACCTGCCGTTCTCGCTACCGAGATCTGCTACTCCACGCGCCGACCTGCCGTTCTTGCTACCGAGATCCCCTACTCCACGCGTTGACCTGCCGTTCTTGCTACCGAGATCCCCTACTCCACACTTGGACCTGACGTTCTCGCCAAAAAGATCCCCTACTCCACGCGTCAACCTGCTCGCCTCGCCGCCGAACAGAATTACTCGTCCTCCACCCTCCCCATCGTCGCGCTCAACCCGGGAGCGCGAACCATAACCTGGTGCAACCCGTACGACGCACCGATCGCATTCGCAGAGACCTGCCGCGGCGTCGTCATCGTATCGAGCAGTGTTACAAACTCCCCGACCACCGCCGACTCCCGCCACGCCTCCAGGTCCAGCGCCGTCGCGCTCGCGCTGCGCAGCTCGATCACATGCGCCGCGTGCTCCCGACTCGGCAACGCCAGGCTCGCCACCAGAAGGTTGCGCTCCGCCGGCACCGCCCCTTCTCCCTCCCCAAACACGAACACCTCCAGCTCCACCTCGAGATGCCCGGGCTGCTCAGCCCCCTGCGGCGCATCCACACCGCGAATCCCGCGCAACAACACCCGCACGGGCCCGGCCTCATCGGCCTCGCCGCCCAACCCGTAGCGCATCGCAAGCTCCCCCTGATGCATCTTCAAGCGCGTGCGATGCGTCAGAATATGCAGGTGCGTCGTCACCCCCAGCACGGCATCACGTCCCAACGCATGCAGCGGCGCCACCTCCCCCTCAATATCCGCAAGGTTCGTCCCTACCCCCGCAAAGTACGTCGACGTCCCCACATCATAACTCAGCCCGGCCGGCATCAACGCCACGTTGTCCAGCCCCAGGTCATACCCGCGAAAGGTCACCAGCGTCAGCGGCTCAAGACTCCCGCTCAACCGCTCCGTGAAGAGCGCATTGAGTTGTTCTCTCACGGGTTTCTGCACCCGCTCCGGCAGGCTCTCTAACTTCAAGTCCACCCACAGACCGCCAAGCCTCGGAATCTGATTGGTATCCAGGCGAATCGCCAGCTGGCTCTCCCCCACGCGCACAAACTCCAGAGGCGCCACCACCGAGAACTCCCCGGCATAAGGCTCGTCCTCCCGCTCTCCCAGCAGCGGGAGATCCACATCGAATCGCCCCGCGATCTTGCCCCCGATCCTCAAACAATGCTCACACGCCTGATCCGGCCGAAGCTCCAACTCCAGAAACTCATGCTCCAGGCGCACCGGGATCTCTTTTCCCGCCACGCTCAAGACCCCGTCCTCGATCGGCAACGCCCCCAGCACCTGGCGCCCGACCTCGCGTTTCATCAACTCCCCTATCGCCGAGGGCCGAAACGCCACCCCCATATGCAGCGGCACCGCCATCGCCTCCTCCCCTGCCTCCGCACTCCCCAGAGGCCGCGTCGCTTCAAGCCCTGCGATCTGCGCGGCCAGCGCCTCCGCGTACGCCTCCTTCACATCCTCCTGCGTCAACGTCGGCTGCGACACAGCCTCGCCATCCGACTTCGTTCCCGTCGTAGAACAGGACATCAGCCAGGCACACAGACACACCAGCACAGCGAGAGATGAAAGGCGGCACATACGCATCGGAGAGCTCCGTTTCGAAATAAGGCAACAGGCGTTCGAAAGCACCCTCTCCCTTACTCGCCACCGCGATCGCGTTCAAGCCATCCCCCTTCCCCATCTCCCCTCTCCGGGAACTCGCCACCTCCTCATCGCTCGCCAACTCCCCAATAGAAAAGGCCGGCATATGCCGGCCCTCTCCAGATGCGTTCACGCCACGTTGGCGCTCTACTCACCTGCTTAATCGGCAGCGAGCACCACCACCTCTGCCCTCATCGACTCCGCGTGCGGCTCGCAATAATAGGGGAAGGCTCCCACATCATTGAAGGTCACCTCGGTGCTATCCTCCGGAGCGAGGTCGCCGCTGCTAAACACAGCTCCCGGCTCCTCCTCGGGAGTACCCGAGGTCACCGTATGCGTCTCCGTCCCCACGTTGGTCCAGACCACCGTCGTCCCCTCCACCACCGTGAGTGACGCAGGGCTAAACGCAAAATCATCAATGGCCACCGCGCACACCTCTTCGGTGTCCACGCACGTATCCCCGCAGCGGGTCAGGCCAGCCTCACACACGCAGCTCTCGCTGCTGGCCTCGTAGCTCAGATCCCCTGCGCACTCCTCCGTGTTGTCGACATCATCGGCAGGCTCGTCGGCCTCACCACACCAGCGCACCCATGGCGAGCGCGGAGGTCACAAGCCCCATCATCACTCTTTTGTACAGCATATCCACTCCATGATCTCGGAGGCGACCTCGGGTCGCCCCCTTCGTAAAAGAAACGTTGAAGAGGTAAACGAGCATCCTGCAAGGGCAAGCACAACGTTGGGCGCCGCGCCTGTCCGACCTCGCGCAAAAGAATCGCGATCAGCGTCGCCCGAGTATCCGCCGCAGCCGTCGCCGCAGCGATGGGGTCGGGCTCCTCATCTGCGTCGGGCTCGTCCTCAACGTCGGGCTCGTCGTCTGCGTCTGCATCCTCACCGGCATCCATCTCCATATCGGGCTCTTGAGGATCGTCCTCACCGCCACACGCGGTCGACAGGGAGAGCGAGCCTACCAGAAGGGCCATCAGGCAAAGTGAAAAGCAGCGTGTCATCGGTACTCCATCGTTCGAGTTCACAGACCGCCGTTCGCCCTTCAAGACGCCCGGCGCAGCGGGGTTACACACGGAGTACGCTCGCCGGCCACATCCGGTTCATAACTTTTTTCAACGCCCGACCTTCACCACGTTATGTTGTGCTCTGACCTCTATGCCAACGACGGAACCAGTAGAGCCCCTGCACCCCGATTGAATACTCCAGGAACGCTCCCGTACTCTACCCTGACCCAGTCGAGTACTCTCCCCGACGGCCGTGGAACACGTGATGTTTTGCAGAGCGCAAGGTGCATGTCGTCACGTCCGGTAGAACGCGGTCATCGATGCCGGATGCAAACCCCACGTTTTGAACGAAGTCTTATGAGACGCGCATGCTTTCATTGATGATGACGATACCCTCGACACCACAAAACGCTCACGCGAACAACGAACCCGTCCCCCCCGAAGAGCCCCGAATTTGGTACGGATGGCAGCTCATTGCGTTCGACGCCCTCGCGCTTGCCATAACCACGTATGCGTTTGGCAACTTGGGCTACGGCGCACCTTCCTCTATCGACGTAGTGCTCAGCGCCGGCATCATCATCTTTGCCCTCGGCTCTCCCGCCCTACATCTCATTCATAAGCAGCCCTGGCAGGCGGCTTGGAGTCTGGGGCTGCGCGTCGGGACCCCGCTCCTCGGAGCGATGACGATGGACAGTGGCGGCTACGGCGCAGTCAGTGCCATCGGTCCTTTTCTGGGTGCCCTCGCCGGAGCTGCCTTAGCCCCCCTTGTCGACTACGCCTTGCTGGCGTTCAAGACCGACACGACCTCACAGAATGGGTCCGTGTAGGTTCTTCTTCATTCGAGGCGTCGGCACTTGTGACAGGTCGCTAGCACGATGATGGTTGTCGAAAGGTGACATAGCCATTCTCGCCAGCAAGATCCACAACTCCACGCGTCGACCTGCCGTTCTCGCTACCTGGATCCGCTACTCCACGCCACGACCTCTCCTTCGCCCTTCCGCCGGATCATCTGCATCGATGGTCTGGCGCGCAGCGGCGATCTAAGAGACTGCCTCGGCGCCTGAGGCACCTTCCCCTCCTCCCCCCGACACACTCCACCTCCCTCCCCCTGGCTCTCCCATGACCTCCGAATTCACCACGCCACATCGCATCGCCGGCCTGCGCCGCACGACCACCGAGGACTACCTCACACGCATGGCCAGCTTGCAGGCCTACATCACCGAACACCTCGACGAGGACCTCTCCCCGGAGGTGCTCGCAAAGGTCGCGATGATGTCCAAACACCACTTTCACCGGGTGTTTCGGGGCATGTTCGGCGAGTCGGTTGCGGAACATCTGCGCCGGCTTCGGCTGGAGCGCGCGGCCATCGAGGTGCGTCGCAGCGAGCGCACGTTGCTGCGCATCGCGCTCGACGCCGGTTACGGCTCCCACGAAGCCTTCACCCGCGCGTTCAAGTCCCACTTCGATCTCACCCCCTCCCAGCTCCGAGAGACCCTCCCCCCGAACTACGACCGCCGTCTGGCGGCCGAGCACCGACCGACCCTTCCCCAGGCGCCCCTCGATGTGCAGCTCCGCCACCGGCCGGCCACCCCGGTGATCATGCTACGCCATTGGGGGCCCTACCTGGAGATCGGACCGGCCTTTAACCGGCTGCTGGACTGGGCCCTGGAGCGAGGGGCCGACCCCGAGTCGATCGAGCTTCTCGGGGCCTATCACGACGATCCGGAGATCACGGCTCCAGAGAAGCTGCGCTCCGATGCCTGCGTGGTGCATCCCGGCGACTGGGTGGGTGATGGCGAGCTTGTCGCGTCGGAGCTGCCGGGGGGAACCTTTGCGGTGGTGGTGCACCGCGGGCCTTACGAGACCCTCTTTAAGACCTACCTGCGCCTCATTGGCCAGTGGCTTCCGAATAGCGGCTACGAGGCCAGCGCCGAGCCTCTACTCGAACGCTACCTCAACCATCCGGCGCACACCCCACCCGAAGACCTTTTGACCGAAGTCTGGGCGCGCCTCCAACCCGCCTCCGCCCACCTTTAAGCCGACACCCTCGGGGCCCCCTCTTTCCCTTGCCCGGGCCCCCGAAGCTGCGAGGTCTTAAGAGCCCTCCTCCAGGCCGATCTGCAGCTCCACCTGCGGTCCTGCCTGGCCAAAGCGGTAGATCTCCAGATCGACCTCGTAGGTGCGCCGCTCGCGCTCCTCCCAGCGCTCCCAGACCTCGGTCCAGCTCGCCCAGACCGTCTCTGGGGAGCCGTCGGGCAAGGTGGCGCTGGCCCAGGTTTGCGCCGGGACCTGCACGCGGCGCATGCCCTCGGGCACCTCGCGCTCCGCGTCGCATTCCACGGCGAGGAGCATGGTGTAGGGGGCCTGCCAGTCCCCCTCATAATCAGTGTACACGGCGTAGATCGTGCCCGTTTCACCGAGCTCCGCGAGCAACTGTCCCTCCATCACCTTCTGCCAGAACGCCGGGATATCCTCCCAGGCCGTGGCGTGACTGCTGCGGATGGGGAGTCCGATCAAGGTACGGGCAGGCTCTTCTTTTCGATGAAATTCAAGGGTCATGGGCGTTCCTTTTGTTAAGGGTAAGTGTCGCTCTCAGCTGGCGACGTTGCACACCCTAACCGGCATCTCAGGCTCGCGTTTGATAGCGCGTGCTATCTTCGCCGCGATTTTGCTGACCTCCCTGGAGCGAGCTCCGATGCGTTCTTTCCCCTGGCCCTGGATCGCCCTTATCGCCCTGACGCTGACCCCCTCGCTGGCCTTTGCGAGCGACATGTGCGATCTGGCGCACGTCTACCTCATCCCCGGGTTCGGGGTCGTGCTGCTCATCGCGGCGCTCGGGTACGTGGCCCGCAGCCGCTGGAGCTTTTCAGGCGTGCTCTGGCTGAGCTGGCTGCTGGGGGCGGTCATCATCGCCATCGATCTCTTTGTCGCCCTCGCCAGTCACGGCCCTTTTGAGCTCGCGCACCCCGGCTTCCTCCTGGCGTCGGCCATCAAGCTCGCGCTGCTCATCGCCCTGGAAGCGCTCTACCGACGCTTTGGAAACCGCTGATGGCCCTGCTCACCCTCGTTCACTGAACGCCCTTTCAAGATGTATGAGCAGAAAAGTGCTCTAGAGCCCTTCAAACGCGACTCGATGATCGCCAGAAAGGCTCGAAAGCCCTTAAGCTCCTCATCGGATCTCGATTTCAGGGCTCCAAAGCCCTTAAGCTCCTCATCGGCTCGCGATCTTAAGGCTCCAAAGCCTTACCTCGCCTCATCCATGAACGCCGCGAAGGCTCGAAAGCCCCGGGTTTCCTCATCGAATCCCGATGTTAAGGCTCGAGAGCCTTCAGACGCCTCCTCGATGCTACCCCGGAAAGCTCGCAAGCACGCGGCCCCCCGATCCAGGCGCGCCGAACGTACTCCCGTGCCCCCGGTCGCCTCGACGACATGTTTAACCTGTCCGGAAGCGCTGCAGCTTCGGTGGTCCGAATGCTTACGCAAGGGCTCTGGCCCTGTTTAAACATAATCCACCAGCTCCTCTTCGATACGCATCAAGCGGCGAGTTAACAACGCCGCCGGCGCCAGCCCGAAAAGGCGTAGCGCGGCGGCCGCCCCCATCAAGAGCAGCATCGCCCCCAGGCTTTCGTAGCCCAGCAGCGGCCCGAAGATCTGGCCGAGGGGCGCGCCTTCGGCCATCGCCGGGGCCAGCCAGTCATCGACGAGCGGTCCGGCCAGCACGTAGCAGAGCGGGACGAGCGACCAGGCGATGGTGCGTCGAATCGCAAACACACGCCCCTGGAGCCGCCCCGGCACCTTACGCTGCCAGAGATCCTGGGAGATGCCGCTCTCCAACGCGTGAAAGAAGAGAAACGCGCAGCCCGCCGCCGCAAACCACGGCGCGCCAAAACGCGTCGCCCCAAACGCCAGCGCAAGAAGCGCGGCGCTGGCCGCCATATCGCAAAAGACCGTCGCCCACACGCGCCCCGACATGCGCGGCCGCGCGACGAGCCACACCATGCCCAACACAAGCCCCGTGCCGGCGGCCGCCATCGTCAGCCCCGTCACCTGCTCCGAGCCCGTAAGCTCCACCAGCGCCGGCAGCGTGAGAATGGGCAAAAACCCGCCCAGAAACTGGCTCAGCGCGAAGAAGATCTGCAGATAGAGAAGGCCCGGGCGCTCGCGAATAAAGCCCCAGCCCTCGCTCACGACCGCGCGCAACGAGGAGAGCACCTCTCCCGCTCGGCGCCAGTCCCCGGGAGGTGTGGCGGGAATCGGCACCGCCGCGATGACGATCACAGCGAAGAGAAAGGTCGTCAGATCGAGGCCGATCACGCCCGCATACCCGATGAAAGGCAGCGCGAGCGCAGCGAGCGCCGGCGCCAGCAGATGCTGGCCCGCCTCCCCGGCGTAGATCATCGCGCTGGAGCGTCCCAGATGGTGTGCGGGCACCATCTGCGTCATCGTGGCGGTAAAGGTGACCCACTGCAGCGCCCGACACAGCGCGCTGATCGCCAACAAGAGATAGATGGCGATAAGGGTGAGCGAGTCTGAATAAACCAGCCACGCCAGCCACGCCGCGCACACGCCGGCCACCCCATTGCACCAGGTCATCACCGCCTTTCGCGGCAGCACGTCGGCCAGCACGCCCCCGAGCGGCAAAAGCAGAATCCCCGGCAAGGTCGCCGCCACCGAGAGCAGCGCAAAATCGGTGGCGCGGCCGGTCTCGGCGTACACCCAGGCCCCCAGCGCAAAGGCCGTCAGCCCGGTGCCCGTGATCGAGAGCATCTCTGCAGCCCAGAGCCATAAAAAGCGCTGCCAGGAGCGCGCATCAGCCATCGAGCTTCCCCTGCGCCGGGCGCATGCGCCGGGCATCGCGGTCCCAGAAGAGATGCGTAAATGAGCGCCGCAGATCCTCATCGCTCAGCGGCTCCACCGCCGCCAGCTCCGGAATCGCTCGCCGCGCCCGCTCCAAATTGTAGTTGGGAATGCGCGGGTTGAGATGATGCACATGATGCAACCCGATATCCGCTGTAAACCAGCGCAGCACGCCTCCCAACTTCAAATAACTGGAGCCATACACCGCGGTGTTGGCCTTATGCCACTCTTCGTCTTCGGCATAGTACGTATGCTCAAAGTTATGCTGAATCCAGAAGAGCACCCCACCGGTGCCAGCCCCCAGTACCAGCGAGGGCACCAGCACCAGCACGCTCACCCACCATCCCAGCGTGAGCACCACAAGCGCGTGCAAGGCCAGGTGGGCCGGAAGCGTCCAGGCAATGGCGCGCAACATCGCCTCGCGATTATGCACGGCGTCTTTAAAACTCTCGCGAAAAGGGAAAAACCCCCGCGGAACACGCCGCTCGATCAGCAGACTATGCGCCCCGAGCAAAAAGATATTCAGCGGCCGCACCTTTTTGATGCGATAACGCGCCTCCGCCGGCCGCTCGGGGATCTCATCGAGCGTCATCGGCGAATTCATGTTGTCGACGCCCCGTTTGCTCAGTCGTCCCTGGTGGTTGTGATGCCAGTGATGCTCGGTTCGCCAGGGCTCAAAAGGAATGCTCGTGATCAGTGAGAGCAACGTGCCCAGCACATCGTTGACACGCGCGGAGCGAAACGCACTTCGATGGCCCAGGTCATGCTGAAACACAAAGATCCGCATGAAAAACCCCGCCCCGAAAGGCGCGAGCAAGAGCAGGTAGGGCGAGGGCCCCATCCAGGAGGCAAAGCCCAGCATCAGCAAAAAAAGCACGAGCGTGCTGCCGATCTGCCAGGCCGCCACCGCATCGCGCGCCTCGGTAAAGGGCCGCGAGGCCAGCAGAACCGCGCGGCTCTGCTCGGCGTCGAGAAAGGTGCGGACCGCTTCAGGCGTATCGCTTATCTGCGTCATAAAAAGACCTTAAGCGCCCGGCATAAGTCGGGTCGCGAGCACAAAGAAAAGGAACAGAGGCGCGGCGAACACGAGGCTATCGACCCGATCGAGCAGACCGCCGAACCCGGGCAAGAGCGCGCCCAGGTCTTTGATGCCCAGGCTCCGCTTGATGCCCGAGACCGCAAGGTCGCCCAGCACGCCCAACACACAGAAGGCGATAGCTAGTGCGAACCCCGGCGTCGCCCCAAAGGGGGTGATATGCGCGCCGAGCAGGGTGCCCAGCGCCCCGGCAATCACACTGCCGCCAATCGCCCCTTCCCAGGTCTTACCCGGACTGATGCGCGGTGCCAGCGGCCGGCGACCCGCGATCTTGCCGACGACGTACTGCATCAGATCGCTGATCTGGGTTGTCACCACGAGAAAGAGCACCAGGCCCTGCCAACCATGCGCACCCACGTCGATCGGGAGCCAGGCCAGCGTCGGAAGGGCAAAGAGCGACCACGCCCCCAGCATCACCCAGAGCAGAAGTCGCCTAAACCTGGCACCGAACTCCCCGACGCCCTCGCTCCACACCAGACAGAGCGGCAGAAGCGTGAGCGAGGCGATCGGAAGCACCAGCATCGCCGCCAACCACTGCTCGGCAAAGAGCAGCGCCGCGCTCAACCCGATCAACGCGTAGCTCGTCGCCGTCACACGACGGGAGAAGGGACGCGGCGAGGCGCGAAAGAGCTCAAATAGCGCATGGGCGCTCACCCAGACAAAGCCTACGGTAAAGAGCGCGCGCCCCAGAAAAAGCGTTCCGATCAAAAAGATGCACACCGGAAACCATGAGAGCGTACGCGCCCACAGGTCGCGGTGGCGCGCCGGATCGGTGCGCACAATCACACTGACCGCCGTCGTTCCAAACGCCATGAAGGCACCGATCGCCCAGACAACATGGAGGAGATGCGTGCTCATAAGACTGCGCTACCCGAGGAGGTTCACGATGGACATGATTATGCGCCTTCCCTAACACGCCCCCGCCTCTCACTCAACGCTTCGCAACCACCAGGAAGCGCACCATGCGTAGCGAACACCGGCGAACCAGCTCCCTGTGATGCGGCGCGACCCGCACCACATGCCCTGCTGAGCGCTGATGGCCAGCGGCGAACCCTTCGTCGTCTACCAGCACATGTCGACCTGCCCGAGCACCCCGACCATGAACGCGGTGCTCTCCCTGATGGAGCTCCCCGACGACCTGCCTCTCTACATCGACCACGACTTTGCCGTGCTTGATGGCCGCGCTCCCGACGCCATCACCACGCTGCCCGCCTCCTCCTTCGTCGCCTTCAAAGACGGCGACTGGATCGACCTCTACCCGGCCATGGTCTCCCCCGTCGCTCAGACCATGAACCACTTCCTCGCCAGAAACGGTCTTATCGCCGAAGGCCCCACCTCCCCCCTCATCGGCCCCGACGCCTTCACCAACGCCGACGACTTAGCTCGCGGCCTCACCCTGGGCCGCGTCTGGTCCTCCCTCGCGCTCCCCGACCACGACCTGCGCGGCATGCGCATCAACGACGGCGCCATCGCCGGAAGCGACTTCTCCGGTGCTGATCTTCGAAAGGCGCGCTTCACCAACACCCTCCTCAGCCACACCTCCTTCGAGGGCGCCCGCACCGAAGGCATCACCCTCACCAACGTCACCCTGCGTCAGGTCACCTGCGTCGATGGCTCGGTGCGAAGTGGGGACGTGGGCGATTGCTTGAGCGAATAACACGCCTCCTTCGCCTCCTATCTCCGCCCCACAAAAAAAGCCCGCAGCGCGTGAGCGCTGCGGGCTTCTTGTTTTTTCTATTGCGAACTCAACCTGCCACACCCAGCTCCACCCTCCCCAACCCCTCAACCTCCAGGGTCACCTGGTCGCCGGGCTTAAGCGCCACCGCCTTCGTCGCCCCTCCCGCCAGCACCACCTGCCCCTTCTTCAGCCCCTCACCACGGGCGTTGAGCATCTTCACAAGTGCGGCCAGCGAACGCGCCGGATGCTCCAGAATCGCCGCCGATGAGCCCGTCTCCACCACCTGACCGTTGACGCTCATCACCATCCCCAGGTTCCCCAACTCCAGGGTCGCCGGATGCTTGAGCTTCGTCCCCAGCACATAGCCCGTCGACGAGGCGTTGTCGGCCACCACATCGATCAACGTGAACTTAAAGTCCTTGTAGCGACTATCGATGATCTCCAGCGCGCCACACACACCGCTCACCGCCCGCAGAGCCTCCTGAGGCGTCGGCGTCCCGCTGAGGTCTTCCCCCATGATGAACGCGATCTCCGGCTCCACCCGCGGATGGCAATAGTCGCCATGCGCGATCGTCGCCCCATCCGGGAGCGTCATCGCGCTTGTGAGGTGCCCGTAAATCGGCTCATGCACCCCCATCTGCTCCATCTTCGCCCGGCTGGTCAGCCCCATCTTCATGCCCACCAGCGACTCGCCGCGCTCAAAGCGACGCGCCATCGAGGCACGCTGAATCGTATACGCTTCGTCGAGCGTCAGCTCCGGAATCTCCGCGGTCAGCATCACCAGCGGGGTCGTCGTGCGGGCGGCCTCATCGACCTTCGCGGCAAGGCTCTGAATCGTCTCTTCACTAAGCGCCATAACGTCTTCCTCTTCATGGAAAAAAGGGCAATGCGACTACCCGGATCAACGTGACTTCAGCTCCATCGCCACGTCGAGAATCATATCTTCCTGACCACCAACCATGCCTCGCCGGCCCAGCTCCACCAGGATATCGCGCGGATCCACCCCAAAACGCTCGGCGGCCCGCTCGGTATGCAACAAAAACGACGAATACACCCCGGCATACCCTAGCATCAGCGCGTTGCCGTCGGTCTGCACCGGCCGACGCTGCAGGGGCCGCACGATCTGGTCCGCACAGTCGATAAGCGGATAAAGCTCAAGCCCCGTCGCAATGCCCGTGCGCTCACACACCGCGATCAAGACCTCCAGCGGGCAATTCCCCGCCCCGGCCCCCATCCCCGCCACCGAGCCATCCACGCGGTCGGCCCCCGCCTCAATCGCCACAATCGTGTTGGCCACGCCCAGCCCCAGGTTGTTGTGGTTATGAAAACCCACCTGGCACTCGAGCGCCTCGCGCAACGCCCCGACCTTCTCGCGCGTCTCCTCCATCAGGAGCGCGCCGGCCGAATCCGTCACGTACACACAATGCGCCCCGTAGCTCTCCATCAGCTTCGCCTGGCGCACGAGCTCGGCGGTCGGCGTCATATGCGCCATCATCAAAAACCCCACCGTATCCAGCCCCAGCTTACGCCCGTGCTCGATATGCTGGCGCGCCACATCCGCCTCGGTGCAATGCGTCGCCACGCGAATGGTGTCCACCCCCATCGCTTTCGCTTCATCGATATCCGCCCGCGTGCCAATCCCCGGCAAGAGCAGCGCAGCGAGCCTGGCGTACTTGAGCTCCGCGCGCACCGCCTCGATATACTCGCGCTCCGTGTGCGCAGAGAACCCGTAATTAAACGAGTTCCCCTGCAAGCCATCGCCGTGGCTCACCTCCACAATATCGACCTTCGCCTCATCGAGTTTTCTGGCGACCGCCACCATCTGCTCCACCGAATACTGGTGGCCCAGCGCGTGCATCCCATCGCGCAGCGTGCAGTCGTTCACAAGGATCTTTTTCGACGAAGTCGAAGTCGTCATAACGATTCTCCAGGCCTCTTCGGCAAACGAACTTAGCTGACCAGCAGCTCGCCCATCTTCAACGCGGCAGCCGTCATGATGTCGAGGTTCCCGGCATAGGCCGGCAAGAAGTCACCCGCCCCTTCCACCTCCAGCAGCACCGTGGTGTGCACGCCGGTCCGCGGCGCCTCCCCCGGAACCCGCAGCGGATTCGCCTCATCAAACACTTCAAGGATCGGCTCGCGCACCAGGCGATACCCCGGCACATACTCCGCAACCTTTTCCACAACCCTTTCCACAGAGCTGCGGATGGCCTCGGTATCGGCCAGCTCCGAAAACACATGCACGGTATCGCGCATGATCAGCGGCGGCTCCGCCGGGTTCAAAATGATGATCGCCTTTCCCTTCGCCGCGCCTCCCACCTCTTCGATCGCCCGCGACGTCGTGACCGTAAACTCATCGATATTCGCCCGCGTGCCCGGACCGGCGGAGCGACTCGCAATCGCCGCGACGATCTCCGCATAGGCGACCTTCGCCACCTGACTCACCGCCCACACCACCGGAATCGTCGCCTGCCCCCCGCAGGTCACCATATTCACGTTCGGCGCCTCGCGATGTTCCTGAAGGTTGCACACCGGCACCACATAAGGCCCGATCGCCGCCGGCGTCATATCCACCACCCGTTTTCCGGCGGCCTTAAGAAGTTCCGCATGCCGGGCGTGCGCATAGGCGCTGGTCGCATCAAAGACCAGCTCCACCTCTCCAAAACACGCGTCCTCCATCAACCCCTCAATCCCCCGATGCGTCGTCGCCACGCCCAGCTCAGCGGCGCGCTTTAAGCCCTCCGACGCCTCGTCGATGCCCCCCAGCATCGCGAGCTCCAGCACCTCAGAGCGCTGCAACTTCATCATCAGGTCCGTCCCGATATTGCCGGAACCCAGAATCGCCACCTTCACCTTACCCATCGCCTCACTCTCCAAATCGCACCGTCACTCGCCCCAGCCCCGAGATCTCCGCTTCGACGAAATCGCCCGCGGCCACATCGCACACCGGCCCCAGCGCCCCGCTCAACACCACCTGCCCGGCCTTTAAGCCCTGGCCAAACTCCCCGAGCTTATTCGCCAGCCAGACCACCGCGTTGACCGGATGCCCCAGACACGCCGCCCCCGCCCCCGTGGAGACCATCCGACCGTTCTTGCGCATCGCCATCCCGCACAGCCGCAGGTCCACGTCTTCGATCTTTCGCGGCCGCCCGCCCAGCACAAAAAGCCCGCTCGACGCGTTGTCGGCGATCGTATCTTCGTAGGTGATCTTCCAGTCGGCGATGCGCGAATCGATGATCTCAATCGCCGCCATCACATACTCCGTAGCGTGCACCACCTGGGCGGCCGTGACCCCCGGACCGCTCAGGTCTTCCTTGAGCACAAAGGCCACCTCCGCCTCCGCCCGCGGCTGCAAAAGCGTCGAGGTCGACGCCACCATCGAATCGTTCACCACCATATCGCTCAAAAGCAGCCCGAAGTCGGGCTCACTGACCTTCAGCCAGCTCTGAATCGCCTCGCTCGTCAGCCCGATCTTATGGCCCACCAGCCGCGCAGGCCGCTTGCCGTCGAGCCCGTGGCGAAGCTCTCGCCAGCGCCCCACCAACCCCTGAATCGCGTAGGATTCCTGCACGCTCAGCCCCTCAAAACTCTGGCTCAAAGGCGCACAGGGGGTCTGACTGAACTGGGCATCCCAGAGCATCTGCGCGGCACGCTCCACGCGCTCCGGATCATGGGTGGTCATAGGGGCTCCAGCGGGGTGTGTGAGAGGTTGTCGACAGAGGAAAATTCGCGCGAAGGCAGCGTTCAGACGATTGCCGCCCCCTTCAGGCCAGCGCCACCATCGCCCAGTACGTCGCCCCCATCAAGAGCGCCGGCAACGCCATCTTCCAGCTCGCGCGCGCCATCAACCCGCCCAGCACCACCGTGCCCAGCCCCAGCGGCATGCTCATATAAGGAATCGGAAGCCCCAGCGCCGCGGTCAGCGGCGACTCAAAAAAGATCTCCAGCCCCAGCGTCGCAAGCGCGATCACCCCGGCGGCCACCCCCATCAGCGCCAGGGTGCCGTTCGCATACGAGCCAAAGAGTTTTTGCAACTTCGGCCGCTCCCCTTCCGGCAAGGGCTGGGGCCGGGGGGGCATCGGAATCTTGAACATCACGCTCTCTCAGGCGGCATTCGCTAAGTGACTCAATCTCAACGGGAAAGCGGTACCACACCGCCCCGAGCAACCACCCGGACCTAAACGAAAAAACGGTTGCTGTAAAACTCCGCCATCCGCTTAAAGGTGATGGCCCCAAACGCATTGACCGCAAAACCCGCCACCACACACGCCTTAAACAGACGCGTCAGCGGCCGCCGCCCCACCGCCAGAAGCACGATCAGATACGCCGTAAAATCCAGGCTAAAGCGGTAGCCAAACTGCTCGTAGCCCGTGTTCTGATACAAAAACCCCGGGATCGCGATCGCCGCCACCGTCGCCCACAGCGCACGGTGCAAGAATCGCTCACCCGCATCGCGCCGCTCCCTGGGCCACAGCAGGTACGCAAAGGCCGGCGTCGTCAACAGAAGGCTCATCCCGTGACGGCTCACCACCACATAGGGGTAACTCGTCTGCAGCTCGGGCATCAGCGTAAAGGCCGCCGAGAGGTTTTTGCCCAGAAAATGCCAGTGAAAGAGCCCGTACTCCACAATCCGCCCGATGCGCCCCTCGGCTAGGTAGCGGTGCCCGAACTCCGTAAACGACTCAAAACGCAGGTAGTTCATAAAGAGCAGGCTCAACCCCACCACCAGACACGGGATGCAGAAGAGCACGAGCTTTTTAAACTGCTCCTTATACTGCGCCGGCACCACCAGCCGGCCCCCGGGGAAGGCCACCATCAAAAAGAAAAAGATCGCCGAGAACACAAGCGGCGTGCGCGTCGCAAAGCCCAGCGCCAGACACACCCCCGCCAGAAAGGGCCGCCGGGCATACAACCCGAAGTAGATGTAGCCCAGCGTAAACGTGATGCCCACCACCAGCGCCGTAAACCACACCTGCCCCAGCACCGCACACCACAGATGCACCGTCCCAAAGCCAAAGAGCGCGGTCAGCCAGAGGTTATCGCTGCGACTGCGCTCGGTGACGCCGGTGGCCGACAGGCGCTCCAGCAACAAAAACATCAACAGCACGTTGAGCGCCGCAAACACGATGGTGAAGAGCACATCGTTGGTCTCCCAACCCCACACGGCCACAAGGGGCATCATCAAAAATCCCGGCCCCGGCGGAAAGGAGACAAAGTAACGCCTGGTCTGCTCCGCCCCCCGCATCTCCGCCCGCGGAATCTCCATCACCTCCCCGCTCAAAAGTTTAAACTCCCCATGCTGCGCCCGCCCCGCCCAGTTCCCCTTGACCACCTCCCCGCTGCGCAGCTCAATCTCCCGATAACTCGCCCAATCATTGCGATGATGCGGCTCGCGATCGAGCTCAAAGGCCACCAGCCCCTCGCGCGCTGCGGCGGCTTCATCGCTGAAGGTCGCCGCGATCATCTGGTTGTAGGTATGCGCCAGATACACAAAGTGATTGTCCGGACTCGGCCCTTTGAGCCGGTCGCCGCTAAACGCCGCAAAGACGGCCAGCGAGAGCAAAAAGATCCCCACCATCCACTGCCAGCTCACGCGGCGATGGGTGGAAGGGGGCTCGGAGTGGGGCGTTGAAGTCGGCTGGGAGGTCATCGTTCGTCTACCAAGGAAAAGATCACAATTGAGCATCACGACGCCGTGAGCAGAAGTTGACGTCGATGGCTGCGAGGTTGAGAGCTTCTCGGGCAAGGCGCGAAACGCAGGCGATGCTTTAGAGCATCGTCGAGGCTTTGCAACGCCGCCCGAGATGCTCTCAACGCAGCAGACGCGGCGTCAACGATAGCTCACGGCGTCATAGCGCGCGCCCTCCAGGAGAGCGCGCGGACCATACACCTGCGAGCCTGTGCCAAACAATGCTCGCGCCCCCCTCCCTCAGGGCAATCGCAAAGTCCCACGAGTTTTTTTTATGGAGAACCCACCCAATCCGTAGGGAGGGGTCTTGTGCCCCTCCAGAACTCCCAAGGCGGGGACCCACAAGGGCTCCCCCTACGGTGGCGGGTGGTGGGGATTTATTTTGCGATTGTTCTGATCCGCCCCCACCCCGCGCGGGAAACACGCTGCCGCCGCTGCAGTTGCATTGTGCCCGGCGCTTCGTTTTAGTAAGGGTCCACCTCGTCTTGAACCATCTCGATGGGAACGCCCCTTTTTCACCAGGGATCTGCCGGTGTTACGCCCCTACGCTACCTCTCTTGTCGTCCTCCTGCTGGCCTCGCTGCTCAGCGCCGGCTGCGCAAGCGTCGAGCCCGACTGGAACATCGAGCCCGATGCGTCCTCGCCAGACACCGACGCGCCAGACAGCGGCCAGCCCGACCTGGGCCTCCCCGACGCCGACCCGACCGACGTCGGCGAAGACGCCGACGCCGCCCCCGAAGACGACGCCGACACCACCGAGCCGCTTCCCTGCGACGGCCTCTGCGGCCCCAACGAACAATGCCGCGACGAGGTCTGCGTCGACCTCTGCGACGAGGCCGGCTTTGTGTGCGGCGACCACACCCTTTCCGGTCAGGCGGTGAGCTGCGGCAGCTGCGACCTCGGCGCCTGTCAGGAAGGACAATGTGTCGACGTCTGCGGGGAGGTCGGCGCCGAATGCGGCGACATCTACATCGACGGCACCCGGTACAGCTGCGCGGACTGCGCCGGCGGCGAGCGCTGCGCGCCAAATAACCTCTGCGTGGCGGACCAGAATTTTGTTGATCTTAGCGCCGGCGCCGAACACACCTGCGCGCTCCGCCCCAATGGTCAGGTCCGCTGCTGGGGACGCGGCGACGATGGCCAGCTTGGCAACCGCGCCTACTCCGGCAGCCAGTTCCCCACCGCATCCTTCAACATCGACGGCGCCCTTCAGGTCAGCGCCGGCAACTTCCACACCTGCGCGCTCATGGGCGACAACCGCGTGCGCTGCTGGGGCCTCAACGCCCAGGGCCAGCTCGGCACCGGCACCACCAACAACGCCAACCAGCCCATGGCGGTCACAAGCCTCCTCGACGTGACGCACATCTCCGCCGGCGGAAACCACTCCTGCGCCCGAACCTCGCTGGGGCTCGTGCGCTGCTGGGGCTTCAACGCCCAGGGCCAGCTCGGTGGCGGCAACCTCACCGCCACCCTCTCCAAGATCAATGTACAAAACCAGGGCGGCGGCAACTTCGACCAGGTCGTCGACATCAGCCTGGGCAACAACCACTCCTGCGCGCTGCGCACCTCTGGCGAGGTCTGGTGCTGGGGGCTCAATGACAAAAGCCAGCTCGGTGTGAGCGGCACCCAGGGCGCCACCACCCCGCGCCAGGTCTTCAACCTCCCGGCTTCGCGTCGCATCAGCGCCGGCTACGACCACACCTGCGCGCTGACCCTCGACGGCGACGTCTACTGCTGGGGTCGCAACGACAACGGCCAGCTCGGCCGCGGCACCTCCGGCTCTCCGGGGCTTGCCCAACGGGTCAACCTCCCGGCCGACGCCGTCGACGTGGCCGCCGGCTGGTTGCACACCTGCGCGGCCCTCGTCGACGGCAGCACCCACTGCTGGGGCGACAACGCCCGCAGCCAGCTCAGCCGCGCCTCCACCCTGGGCGACAGCGCCTCACCCATCTCCGTCCCCTTGCTTGAAGAGGTCTACCGCGTGGCCGCCGGCCGCTACCACAGCTGCGCGCTGAGCACCTCCGGCGAAGCCTTCTGCTGGGGTGCGGCCGAAAACGGTCAGCTCGGCGACGGCACCCAGGGCGACGCTAACAACGTGCGGATCACCCCGGTGCAGGTAGCGCCTTAAGCCCGTTGCGGCTACGATGCCCTGCGCGCGCTGCAACCACGCGCGCCCGATGCTCCTCTGACGTTGATGTACTGCCCGGATCTATGATGGACGCCTCCCTCTTCTCCACCCTCGCGCTTCGCGGCGCCGCCTCCCTCGCTCTGACCCTGATGTTCGTTGGCTGCTCCGGCGACAGCGACACCGCCGACCCGGTCGAGCTCCCCGACACCGACATCGAGGATGTCTCCGAAGACACCGGCCCCGACGCCGAGCCCGACCTCGACAGTGAGCCCGACACTCTGGCCGGCCCCCCCAACATCGACGTCAGCCCCATCGCCATCGCCTTTGAAGACGTGCGCCTTGGCGAAGAAGACAGCGCCATCGTCACCATCCGCAACACCGGCGAAAGCCCGCTCATCGTCACTCGCCTGGCCATCGAGCACTTCCAGCTCCCGGGCACCACGCCCCAGTTTCGCCCCGGCGATGGCTGGGCCGACAGCTTCGAGCTCGCGCCCAACACCTACCGCGACGTGACCATCCGCTGGGAGCCCACCCTCTACACCGGCATCGGCGGCCGCCTCATCATCGGCAGCGACGACCCGGACACCCCCGAAGTCATCATCCCCATCCAGTCCACTTCCGCCTACGCCCAGGCCGAAGCCCCGCGCTACGTCAACTTCGGCTCGGTCAGCGTCGGTGAGACCGCCACCCGCGAGATCACCGTCTACAACCGCGGCTTCGACCCGCTCAACATCACCGCGCTCACCTCCACCGGCGACGAGGAGTTCGCCTCCCAGTTCAGCGCCCGCGCGCTTGAGCCCCAACTCCCCGCCTTCCTGCAGCGCAACGATAAGATCGACCTCGAGCTGAGCTTCACCCCCACCACCGAGGAGATCGCCAGCGGCCAGCTCACCATCGCTGCCAACCTCCCCGACGGCCCCGACATCATCGTCGAGCTCCAGGGTAACGGCCCCGCCCCCTGCATCCGCACCAGCGGCGACCTCGACTTCGGCGAGCTCCTGCCGGGCGCCGAGACCAGCGAAGATATCGTTTTGCTCAACTGCAGCCGCGACCGCTCCCTGACCATCAGCGAGCTTGAGCTCACCAACGACGGCGGCGGCGTCTTCAGCCTCCCCGCCCCCCCCACCCTCCCGCTCGTGCTGGGCATCGCCCAGACCGAGGCCATCGCCATCGACGCCAACCTCAACGTCGAACAGGAGGCCCTGGGTCAGCTCACCCTCACCACCAACGACCCCACGCAGAGCGAGGTCGTGTTGCAACTTCGCGCGCGACCGGTCGACGAGCCTGGCGAATAACCCTTTGATCTAACAGCTATTTTCGACACATCTGAGAGCTCGCGCAAAACGCGGGCTCTCACTGCTCTGCCCTCCCCGCGATCTGTTCTGTCGCCTCCCTCACACTTCTCTATACTGCCACCGGCCCTCCCCCTCCCTCCTTGCCGCAGGCCCCGCATGCCCTCCCTTCCTCACCGCTCGCCAGTCCCCGGCCACCTCCTCGCCATCCTGTGCCTGGCCGTTCTCAGCGCCTGCTCCTCCCCCGAACCCGAAGCGCCGATCGTCGTTGAAGAAGAAGTCCCCCTCTACGACTTCGACGACGCCGCCCCCTGGTACCCCTGCCCCGACACTGCCTCCTTCGACGAGCGCGTCGTCGAGGTCGTGGCCATGGACCGCGTCCACCAGTACTTCGGCGATGAAGACCGCCGCACCGTCGAATCGCCCGTGACCTTCCCCGAAGGCGACTGGTCGCAGGTGGGCCTCAAACTGGAGCTGGCCTGCCCCGAGGGCATGGTCTGCGACCACTGGGACCGCACCGCCAGCCTGGAGCTCATCGCCAACCCCGACGCCGCCGAAGGCGACCAGAACCCGGTGGAGCTCGCCCGCCACATCACCCCCTACCGCCGCGGCATGTGCCAGTACATTGACCTCACCCCCATGGCAGGCCTCTTCACTGGCGAGCGCGCGCTGCGCTCCTTCATCGACACCTGGGTGGGCCCCGGCCATGCGCAGGGCGAGGGCTGGGAGGTGAGCGTGAGCTTCTACTTAACGCCGGGGTATCCCGAAGCGGCCGACGAGGTCATCAACCTTATCCCTCGCCAGGCCATCACCGTGGGTGAGATCGAGCCCGACCAGAACGTCGCCTCCCAGCTCCCCGAGCTGAGCTTTACGCTCCCCGAGGGCTTCCGCCGGGTGGAGGCTCACCTCACCACCACGGGCCACAGCTTTGGCAACACCCGCAACTGCGCCGAGTTCTGCGAGATGCGCCACGATCTTCTCCTCAACAACGACGCGCTCTTCTCCGTGAACCCCTGGCGCGCTGACTGCGCCCAAAACCCCGTCTCCCCCCAGGCCGGCACCTGGGAGTACGCCCGCAACGGCTGGTGCCCGGGCGCCGTCGCCGTGGGCGATCGCGTCGACCTCACCGACGCAGTTCAGGCCGGCGAAAACACCCTCTCCCTCGACATCCTCCTGGCCGACGGCAGCGAGTACGACAACACCTCCCCCGTCGATCTTCTCCCCTCCACCCAGGTCGCCCTCAAGCTCTACGTGTGGCGCTGATCGTTCGCCCCAAAAGGATGACCCACGGTCGCCAATATCCATGACCCTGGGTCACCCCAAGAATGACCCCGGGTCACTTCCAACGATGCCCCTGGGTCACACGAAGTCCTTGTTTCGTGCGCCTGATCGGCCCATCGCCTTTGCGCGCCCTCACGGGCAAGACCGGTTCCGAACACGACCCACGGTCGCTCCTGAAGATGACCCACGGTCACCTGACAGACGACCCACGCTCGCCCTTAAGGATGACCCACGGTCACTTCTAAAGACGACCCACGGTCACTTCTGAAGACGACCCACGGTCGCCCCTGAAGATGACCCACGGTCACTTCCAAGGATGACCCACGGTCACCTGACAGACGACCCACGCTCGCCCCTGAAGATGACCCACGGTCACTTCCAAGGATGACCCACGGTCGCACGAAGTCCTGGTTTCATGCGCCTGATCCACCATCCATTAGGCGATCGCCCCCTCCTCCCTACCTTTACCTTGAAGACCGCCTCGAACCCCGCCGCCCGCTTCTGCCCGCGCTGAGGTCATCGCATGACGGACTACCGGATCAGTGCCACCCCCTCCCCGACCACCATCGCCCGGGTGCTCCGGGGTTTGCGTTACCCGGTGGGTCGAAACGGGCTCTTGCAACACGCCACCGATGCCTACGCCGGCGAGTTGATCCTCTCGGCGCTCAATTGCATGCCCGATCGGACCTTCGTCGACCTCGACGACCTCCTGCACGCCTATAAATTCGAGCGCCACATGCCCGGCGGCCTACCCACACCCGCACCTGGCCCCTGAGGCCGCTGGCTTCGCTGGCCATCGCGCACCCCGGTGCGACATTTAGCCCCGTTGCCACACCCCACTCGAACGGGGGGAGATGTTTTCCAACGCTTCTGCCACCGGCGCGCGTTCACGCTTGTCGCATGCCGCCCCCCCCTCTCCTCGCCGAGCTGCCCCATGCGCCCACACACCTCCCCGCTGACCCGCACTCTTTTACTTCCGCCTCTCCTTTTGCTCGGCACCGCCTGCGGCAACGCCGGCGACGACACCACCACCCAACCCCTCACCCTAAACTTCGCCGCTCAGGTCGGCGATGAGGCGTTTGCGTGTGGACAGACCTATGAGGGCCTGGGCACCACCGAAAGTTCCTTTGAACCCTTCGACTTCCGCCTCTTCATCAGCGAGATTGAGCTGCGCGACACCAACGGCCAGTGGCAGCCCCTCAACCTCGATCAAGACGGCACCTGGCAGCACGAAAGCCTCGCTCTCCTCGACTTCGAAGACGCCACCGGACGCTGCCAGAACGGCACCACCGAGACCCGCGACATCGTCACCGGCACGCTCCCCGAGGGCTCCTACGACGCCCTTCGCTTCACCATCGGCGTGCCCTTTGAGCTCAACCACATCGACGCCGCCACCGCACCCGCCCCGCTCAACCAGAGCGCGATGTTCTGGAACTGGCTGGGCGGCTACAAATTCATGCGCATCGAAGGCGCCACCACCGGCCTGAGCACCGGCTGGCAATTCCACCTCGGCAGCACCGCCTGCGAGCCGGCCGAAGGCGGCGGCGCCACCTCCTGCGCCAACGCCAACCGCCCCCGGATCGAGCTGAGCGATGTCGACTTCGACGCCGACACCCTCGTCTTTGACCTCGCCAGACTCCTCGCCAGCGCCAACCTTGATGCGCACCAGGAAGGCACCCCGGCCGGCTGCATGTCCGGTCCCACCGACACCGACTGCCAGCCGATCTTCTCCGCGCTCAACCTCCCGCACAGCGAGCAAAGCCCCGAGCCCCGCCAGGTCGTGCGCATCCAGAGTCGCTAAACCCCGCTCCACGAGCCAACATCCCCAACGTCGAGCCCCCACCGTGACCCACGCGCTGCGCCCCACTCCCGCCCTCCTCCTCGTGCTCGCCAGCGCGCTTGCGGCTCCGCTCGGCTGCTCCGAGGCCACCTCCCCCGAGGTGGCCTCGCCACCCATCCCCTCGCATTTTCCCGCCCCCCGCATCCCCCCAACCAACCCCTGGACGGTTGAAAAAGCCGAGCTCGGCCGCGCCCTCTTCTACGACACGCGTCTCTCGGGCAACGGAACCCAATCCTGCTCCAGCTGCCACCCCCAGTCTCGCGCCTTCACCGACGTCCTCCCCCGCGCCATGGGCTCCACCGGCGAAGAACACCCGCGCCGCAGCATGACCCTGACCAACGTCGCCTGGAACCAGACCTACAACTGGGCCAACCCCCTGGTCACCACCCTGGAGCAGCAGGCCCTCACCCCCCTCTTCGGCGAACACCCCGTCGAGCTCGGTCTGGCCGGACGCGAAGACGAACTCATCGCTCGCCTGCAAAACGAACCCTTCTACCGCCAGCGCTTCGCCGCCGCCTTCCCCGACGCCGACGCGCCCATCACCCTCACCCACATCACCTACGCGCTCGCCAGCTTCCAGCGCACGCTGGTCTCCGGCTCCAGCGCCTTTGACCGCTTCATGTACGAAGGCGACACCTCCAACTTCCCAGAGTCCGCGCGCCGCGGCATGAGCCTCTTCTTCTCCGAGCGCCTGGAGTGCTTCCACTGCCACGGCGGCTTCAACTTCTCCGACGCCACCGACCACCAGGGCCTCACCACCACCTCGGCCCCCTTCCACGTCACCGGTCTCTACAACATCGACGGCCAGGGCGCCTACCCCGCCCCCAACACCGGCGTGCACGAAGTCACCGGCCGCCCCGAAGACATGGGCCGCTTCAAAGCCCCCACCCTCCGCAACGTTGCGGTGCGCGCCCCCTACATGCACGACGGCAGCGTCGCCGACCTCGACGCCGTCATCGACCACTACGCCGCCGGCGGCCGCACCATCCCCGACGGTCCCAACGCCGGCGTCGGCTACCTCAACCCCAACCTGAGCCTCTTCGTCCCCGGCTTCTTAATCACCGACGAGGAGCGCGAAGACCTCAAAGCCTTCCTCCACAGCCTCACCGACCACAACTTCCTCACCAACCCCGCCCTTGGCCCCCCTGCCGATCTTCCCCCCTTTGAGCCGCAGGTTGGCGAGTGAGATGAAGGTGGGAGCTGTCCACTTTCGCCTCAACCCTTACTACGCCGTGAGCAGAAGCCGACGTCGATAGCTGCGAAGCCGAGAGCTTCTCGGGCAAGGCGCAAAACACGGGCGATGCTTTCGCATCGTCGAGGCTTTGCAACGCTGCCCGAGGAGTTCTCGGGCGCAGCAGATACGGCGTCAACGATAGCTCACGGCGTAATCGCGCGAAGCTCGCGCATCACGCGGCTGAGTTCCTGCAGATACGTGTTGAGTTCTTCGCCATGCGCCCTGGCAAAAAGCTCCAATGTGGCATGACGCGCCCGCACCTCTCCACGCTCAATACGCCCGACCTGCCGCGTAGAAACCCCCTCGATATCGGCCTGACGCAACCCTTTACGCTCGCGAATCTTCCGCAGCGCAGCCCCCATCCGCTGCTCATCGCGCTGACGCGCCAACATCAACTCGCTCTTTAACGTCGGGTCGAGCACCACACGAACCGACTCGACATTCAAATGAACGTCGAGGTCAGGCCAGTAGATATAAGCCCCATCATCGGCCACCTCGAACGTATGAACCTCATCGCGGCTCGCTTTCCGCAACGCCTTAACCTCGCGCACCTCGACCTCCAGCGTCTCCAGCGCGCAGGTCCGCACAAAGAGCCCCCCCTCCATGACCGTGGCGTCGGCAATAAGCTCGTCCTGAGCCCCCATCGCCCAGGCGTTTACAATGCGACGGAAGACCCGCATGTCGGAATGCACCAACGTGTGTTTAAGCGTGCGCAGATTCGCCCGCTCCAACATCGCCAGAATCCACCGGGTATCATGAGACTGCTCCACCAGAAGCCCCCGCAAATGCTTTTTGCGATTGGCCGCCCGCACCACATCCGCCACCTCCCCGAGATGCATCGCAGATGTCAGCACAAAGAGGTTTTCAAACCCCTCCCAATCCTCGCACTCCAACTCCCCGCTGACGCTTACCCCGTCGCGCTCAAAACCTCGCGACTCAACCCCTCGCGCCAACACATGAATGGTCGATTTTCGTGACTTCATAAAACCCCATCTACAACGAACGGTTGTTAATAGCGCCCTTATCAAACACAGGACATAACACACTCACACACGAAACCTAAAAGTCCTTCATCGATCCGCTCTTAGCACGATTCAAAATCCCTTGACCCAAACCTACACGCACCTACACTCAACGCCGTCATGCAGACCGGTGGAGGGATAGGCCCTTTGAAGCCGGACCAACCTGCCAATCCCGGTAAGGTGGTAAAGCCTGCGCAACTCCCTTCCTGCGGAGCGCACCATGTCTCACGATCCTCGCCAGACCCCTCACCTGCACATTCCGACGACCTACGCGTACGCCTACCGCCGCGGCTACTCCTACTTCACCCTCGCCCCCGACACCCACACCCACATGCGCTGCAAGGTCTGTGACGCGGAGTGCTTCGCCGAGCGCAACCTGCGCGCCCCCCGCGGCATGGCCGAGTCCATGGCCTATCACCACGGCCAGCTCTCCGAGGCCGACCTGCGCCCCTTCGACCGCTTCACCTGCCCCAACGCCGAGCACCCCTGGCATAAAGAGGCCCAGGCCCTCGCCATTGAGCGCGACACCCTGCAAAGCCCCGGTCTTCGCGCGGTGGTTCAGTCCGACCTGGACACCCTCCTCCGCGAGCACACAAAGACCATGTAAGCCATTGATTTAACTGGATAATTGGACAAAATCAGACAAACCACCGCGCGCCCAGGCCGCGGTGGTTTATTCATTCAAGGAAAATGCCGCAAATCATCATCAGGCCTCCGATTCCCCGCTTCATTCCCCTCGCCGGTCCTCCTATATCTTGCCCATCCATGGCCCCGTCTAGAACTTCTAGATTTAAATACACTCCCGCACCGCCATCACATCCGCAACGACACATCACCGACGGCGAGGTAGACTCACCCCTTCATCACCGTCATGGACGTGGTCGAACGCCGATCGAAGGATACCGATGCGCACCCTCCTTTGTTGCCTGATACTCGTGGTAACGGCCTGCAACCCGTCCTCCAGCACGCCCGCGCCGCCGGTGGTGCCCGCTCAGGTCAACGCCCCCGGCGACCACTCCCCCTCCTCCTCACAAGACCCGTCGATGAAGAATCGCGTCGCCCCCATCCCAACCTCCCCCGTGGAGCCTTCGCACGTTGTCTTCGTCGGCCGCCCTCACAAAGCGCAGCAGCTCGACTGCGCAAAATGGGACAGCCCGGACGCCACCCACAACCTCCCCGCTCAACCCATGAACGACGCAACCGACTACCCGACCCGACACCAGGTCGACTTCACCGAGGTGGTCCCAGTCCAAAACCCCTCCGACGTCGAAACCGACCCGCACGACACGTACCTCTCCGGCGAAGGCATCGAAGCCCGGGTCGCTTTCGCCATCGGCCCACAAGCCTTTACCTATCAGGCGCGGCTGAACCACGACGCCTACGACACCGAGCTCTGCGAGCACCTCAACGCTCTCTTCACGTCGCCCTTCGTCGTCGTTCACGCCTACCCGGTCCATGCCGACCGCGGAAACTCTGTGCCCGATCACGCGCACGGTCTCTGGCTCGAGAGCTGGGGAAGCCTTGGCACCGACCCCACCTGCCAGAGCCGCGGGTTTTCCGACCGGGCGTCGGCGCTGACCTACGCGCGCTCGATCATCGCGACGAACGAGTAGCACGCAATACGCGCGGAGAGTGCGGCGCCTTCAAACCCGCACATCAACCCGGGCGACGCCGTCAGCGTCGTCTTAAAAACGGTCGGCACCGCGCCAGACCTCCACATCGCTCAAATCGCCCGCCCGCACCCGAAACACATCCAGATGCCCCCACGCCGGATCCAGTGGCCCCATCAACAGCCGCTCATAGCGCTCATGATGCTTTTTCCAGGTCTTCGCCGCCCACAAAATGATCGACTCGCGGCTCAAAAACCCCCGCGCCAGACTCTCCACATTGCCGTTGCACACAACCTCTCCCGTCACCCCGCGTCGCAGCGTCCGCGCCACGATCTGCGACATCACCTGCGTAAACGGAAGATCGAGCCACACCACCGCCTCCGCCCGCCCCCACACCACATCCCGCACCACCGAGTAGTTCCCATCCACCACCCAGCGCTCCCCGCGCGTCGCTGCCTCCACATCGTCGCAAAATGCATCCCACGGCCGCTCCTGCCACCCCGGCAACCAATGCAACCGGTCGAGCTCCACATGGCGATTACTCGTCTGCCACGCCAGCCGATTCGCCAGCGTCGACTTCCCCGAACCCGAAGTTCCCACCACCACATAGCGGTCGTAGGGAGTGCCATCGGCGCGGTAGAGTGTTTCCAACGTCATGATGTGTACCCGGTTTAAGTCGAATGGTAGCGCTACCCCCGCTTACGTTGGCCCTGCATACGTCGAGAGCCACCTCAACGCCAACGCATCTTGTGCACACCACATCGTCAAACCTCTTGACCTCACTGCACCAATAACCCTTATGCCCCCAAACGAGTTCCAGCGCTGACCCCGGTTCACCCTTATGCTACCCTTCGGCCTATTCAACCAGTGATGTTTTTTGAAACGACGCGCGTACGCCGCACCCATGTCCTGAGCCCTGTATGTTTGCCAGACGTCCTGTCTTCAGTTTGCACCTCGTCATCTGGACCGCCACCCTGGCGCTCTGCCTCACCTTCGCACTCCCCACCTTCGCCGAAGACGCCGAAGACACGTCGGCCCCCACCTGCGCCGACGATGAGATCTTCGATCCCGTGCTTGAAGACTGCCGCTACACCTATAGCATTCGCTACACATCACGGGACACGCTACCGGCCATGATCGAGGCCTGCGAAGAACACGAGTCGATGCTCGCCTGCGCCACATGGAGCGTGTGGGCCTGGCGCCGAGGCGGCTGGGAAAAAGTCTCGGAGCGAGCCGGTCAACTTTGCGAAGAGCGCTGCAACGCGGGCGACCCGGCCGGATGCGGCTGCCTGGCCCACCTCGTTGGCACCGGATCAGCGGGCTTTGAACGTGACCGCCAACGCGGCAGCGACCTCGCTCAGCAAAGCTGTGCAGGAGGCGTAGGTTGGGGCTGCAACATGGCCCGCACTCTGCACAACGACACCGTCAGCTCGGACCGTGAGCGACGTGTCGACGACGCCCTACGCGCCTACGAGCGCGGCTGTTTGCTCGGCGACCCGTCGAGCTGCGCCAACCTCGGTTTTTTTGTGGGGCACACGACCCGGGGAGGAGACACGCTGACCGAACACATCGCCCGCACCTACTTTCAAGAAGGGTGTGAGAAATACATTGGATGGGCCTGCGGCGTTTACGGTGAAATGCTCTACCTCGGCATGGGGGGTGACACGGAACTTGAGGAGGGGATTGCATTTAACAGACGCGGCTGTGCGCTCGGCGACCCCATGAGTTGTAAACGTCTGGGCGACCTCTATCTGGGCTCAACGGAGTTGTCGTTGCGGCCTGATTACCAGCTTGCGTTTGAGTACTTCGGCTATGCCTGCGATTCGCGGGACGCCCGCGCCTGTCATTTGTGGGCCACAATCGCCGATCTCGCGTTTCCTGATCTTGAGCCCCCCACCCGCCTGGAGGAGGCCTATAAAATCGCCTGCTTCCGAGGTCGCTCCGAATCTTGTGTCGCGCTGAGCAACCTCTATCTATCCGCACGCAAAGACTGGCCCGCTCAACCCGAAGCGGCACGCAGCACCCTGGAGCGCAGCTGCCGCCGGCATGCAGATGACTCCTGCGTGGCGTACGGTCAGCTCGTGGAACAGGGCATCGGTGGCGAGGTCGACCTGGACGGCGCGCTCGAAGCCTACGAGCGCGCCTGCCAGAACGATGAGCCGAAGGGATGCCAGTGGGCCGGCGCATTATTGATGCACGAAGAACCTGAACGCGCCTTCGATATCTTCACCGAAGGATGCGACCGTCGCGTTGGAAACAGCTGCAACTGGTTGGCGCTTTGGCTGGAAACGCACGCCTCTCAAGAAGACCAACGCTACATCCTCGGTTTACACCAACGCGCCTGCGAACTTGATGAGCCCCGCGGCTGCATCGACCTTGCACTCATTTATGAAAAGGGCCGCGGCGAGTTCGATGCCGATCCACCTCTCGCCATGAAATACATGGCGGGGGCTTGCCGACTCAACGATTACATCGCCTGCGCGCACATCGGGCGCTACCTGCGAGACGGCGTCAGCCACAACGCTTCATGGGACGAGCGCGCCGTCCCGCTCCTGACCGCGCTTTGCGTGAACCCCCTCCCGCACCGACGAGATATGCACCGCGCCTCGACCCTTACCTGCCGCTGGCTCGCCCAGAGCCACGCTGACCGCGACCTTCACTCCCAGGCGCTCGATATTGCACAACGGGGCTGCGACCTGCGCGACCCTGATAGCTGCGCTCTGGCTGCGGAACTTCTCAAAATCGAGAACTTCGAGCCCGTCACACACCATGACGCCATAACCTACGAGGCAAAAGCCTGCGACTACGGCGACCTCTCCTACTGCTCGGATATCACCAACGCCGAACACGAATCCCCACCCTCTCAGTCGGAGCATCCCCGATGAAGTCCCTTACACCGGTCGCTTTACTCGCCAGCACACTCCTCTGTCTCACCGCCTGCTCCACCCCCACTCCGACCGATCCCCCCGCCCCCTCCGAAACGCCTTCAACCCCCGACCCCGCAGATCTCACCCTCCCCACCCCACAACCTCCCCCACCCACCACCGGCCCCGAAGAAGAACGTTTCACACCTCCCCCGGCCCCACCCGAAGCCCCCACCACCCCCGAAATTCCCGAAGTTGTCGACGAACCCGCACCCGCCGACGCCCCCACCGCCGAGCCCCACCCCACCCGCTGCCAGACATCCAAAGAATGCGTCGCCGTCAACCTCACCCGCGAGTGCTGCAGCGCCTGCACCGACTCCGCCTACCACCGCGACTTCGTCCCCCACCTGCGCGCCCACTGCGACGCCAACCCCCAACTCAGCTCCCAATGCCCCGCCCTGGGCTGCGCCTTTGAACCCGCCACCGCCGCCTGCATTGAGGGGCATTGCCGGGCCATCACCACCCGATCATCGATCTTCGGGATGTGAGAACTCCAAGAAGCGCGCCCCGAACCCCAAAGAACCCGACTGCATCCAGGGCAAAGCTCGCCAATCCATCCTTCGCACCCTAAAAAATCCGACTGTATCCAGGGCAAAGTCCAGCAAGGAGCAAGGACGAAGCTGTGGCAGCGCCACCGCGAGTCCGCAGCGACGCCGCTGGCTTTGCTCTGGTGCGGTCGGCACCCTATACTCCGGCCGACGTCGCCCTGAACCGATTGGCTGGCCCCTTGTTTTTGTGTACGCCAGCCCCTGGACCTGGAGCCTTGTATGGCTTTGCGCAAAATTTTCCTGACCACCCTCCTCGCCGCGATCACCCTGCCCGCCCTTGCCAGCGCGCAGTACGTCGACCCCAACGACGCCGTGCGTTTCGAGTCGGACATCTCCAGTGATGAGTTCATGCTCACCGCCCGCGCCCGCGCGGTGGCCGTGCCCGGATTTTTGCTGGGCCTCTTCTTTGAAGAGCACCCCACCCACTGGTCCGAGGGCAACAGCAACTTGAGCTACGGCGCGGAGTTTGTGTGGCGCAAAGACCGCCGCTACGAGCTCAGCGCGGCCTTTGATTACGCCGACCTCTCCATGCCCGAGGCCTTCTGGCAGGAATCCGGCGACACCGCCCAGCAGGCCGAATGGACGGAGCTCGATATGCAGGTGGCCTCGGTGGTCTTTTCGGCCTACTGGTACTGGGATGTGCAGGAGTGGTTCGCCCCCTTTGTGGGCGGCGGCATCGGCCCGGGCTTTATCCTGGGCGACATCGTGCGCTATCAGCCGCGTCGCAACTCCCCCTGTTACAACAGCCTCGGGGGCGGCGCCGGCGAGTCATTTACGCCGCCGGAATGCCTCACGGCCGACGGTGAGCCCGACCCCAACGCCATCGACTTTGATAACCCCGAGATCGAGAGCCGCGTGCCCCCGGTGGTGCCCATCATCAACATCAGCGGTGGTATGCGCTTTAACCTGGGCCCGCACGCCGTGCTCAAGCTCGAAGCCGGATTTTACACCTACGTCTTCGCCGGCCTCTCGCTGGGCGGGCAATGGTAAGCCCTTGATTTAAAACACCTTTTCAACACAGCAAACTCACCCTCTCACACACCTACGCACTTGAAGGAGTGTTGCATGAACAAGGTCTACGAATCAGCAAGCGCGGCGATCTTCGACATCGAAGACGGCCAGACGCTCATGAGCGGGGGCTTTGGCCTCTGCGGCAACCCGGAGAACCTCATTCGGGCCCTGGCCGAGCGCGGCACCGGCGATCTCACCGTGATCAGCAACAACTGCGGCACCGACCACTACGGTCTGGGGATTTTGCTGCAGAACCGACAGATCAAAAAAATGATCTCGAGCTACGTCGGTGAGAACAAGAACTTCGAGCAGCAGTTCTTGAGCGGTGAGCTGGAAGTCGAGCTCAACCCGCAGGGCACCCTGGCCGAGCGCATCCGCGCCGGCGGCGCGGGCATCCCCGCCTTCTTCACCCCCACCGGCTACGGCACCGTCGTCGCAGACGGCAAAGAGACCCGCGAATTCAACGGCCGCAACTACGTGCTGGAGACCGCGCTCACCGCCGACTTCGCCTTTGTCAAAGCCTGGAAAGGCGACACCCAGGGCAACCTCATCTTCAAAGCCACCGCCCGCAACTTCAACCCGATGATGGCCGCCGCCGGGCGCATCACCATCGCCGAAGTTGAAGAGCTGGTGGAGCCCGGCGAGCTTGACCCGGATCAGATTCACACCCCCGGGGTCTTTGTGCAGCGTATTATCAAGGGTGAGAGCTACGAGAAGTGGATCGAGCAGCGCACCACGCGCCCGCGCCCCGAGTAACGTCGATCCTTTCGAGCCCACTTTTCTCTCCATCTTTTTGCGATCTTTACGAGGTCAACGATGAGCTTAACCCGCGAACAACTCGCCATGCGCGCAAGCCAGGAGCTCGAAGACGGCTCCTACGTCAACCTGGGCATCGGCATCCCCACCCTGGTCGCCAACTACATCCCCGAGGGCGTCAACGTCGTTTTGCAGAGCGAAAACGGCCTGATGGGCATCGGCCCCTTCCCCTATGAGGGCGAAGAAGATCCCGATCTTATCAACGCCGGCAAACAGACCATCACCACCGTGCCCGGCTCGGCCTTTTTCGACAGCGCCGAGAGCTTTGCCATGATCCGCGGCGGCCACATCGACGTGACCATCCTGGGCGCGATGCAGGTCAATGAGCGCGGCGACCTGGCCAACTGGATGATCCCCGGCAAGATGGTCAAGGGCATGGGCGGCGCCATGGATCTGGTCAGCGGCGCCAAACGCGTCGTCGTGCTCATGACCCACACCGCCCGCGACGGCTCGCCGAAACTTCTGGCCGAATGCGATCTTCCGCTCACCGGTGTGGGCTGCGTCGACCGCATCATCACCGACCTGGCCGTCTTTGATGTGGAGGGCGACCACCTCGTGCTGCGCGAGCTGGCCGAGGGCGTCACCCTCGACGAAGTTAAAGAGAAGACCCAGGCCCGTTTTGAGGTCGCCGACAACCTCAAGACCATCAGCCTGAGCTAAGCTCACACCGCATCACCTCCGCCGCCTGCCGCGCGCTCGTCACTCGCATCTTTTTGCGGGTCACGCGCCCGGCAGGCGGCTCTTTTACAACGCCTTCCCCCTCCCTCCCCTGCACCTCCCCTCCCCACGGACACCCCTGTTTATGAGCACTGAGATCGAAGCGGGCGCGCTGATTGAGTTTTCCACCGGCAACGACCACCGCCTGGGCGTGGTCACCGACACTCTGGGCAAAAAGAAGCTCATCGTCTTAAGCGAGGGCGGCGACGAGATGCGCCCGGCCCGCAACGACGTGACCTTCGAGCTGGGCCGCGCCCCCGCCGACGACACCCACCGCGCCGGCCAGAAACTCAAGAGCACCGCCGAGGCGCTGGCCGAGCTCAAGGGCGAGGTTGACGTGGCGATGCTCTGGGAGTTCGCCCGGGAGTTCGACGAGGCTCAGGGCCCCGGCGCGCTGGCCGAGCTGATGTTTGCCGAAGACAGCCCCAACCACCGCCTGGCCCTGGTGCGCGCGCTGCGCGAAGACTCGCTCTACTTCAAAGCCAAACGCGACGGCACCTATGAGGCCCGGGACGCCTCCCAGGTCGAGCAGCTCCGCGAGCAAGTCGAAGCCGAGGCCCGCAAAGAGGCCGAGCGCGCGCTGGTCTTCGACAAGTTGGCCGACGTCCTCAAAGCCCCCGCCGAAGATCGCCCCGCGATGATGCAGGAGGCCATGCGCATCGATCCTTTGCGCGACACGATCTTTTTGCTCCAGGATTTTGCCGCCCACGGCGAAGACTTCACCCACCGCGCCCGCGCCGATGAGGCCCTCGACGAGCTGGCCAAAGCTGCCGGCCGCGGCTTCTCCGGCCACAACCACCTCAAAGCCTTTAACCTGATGCGCGAGCTTGGGTTGTGGGACGAGCACTACAACCTGGCGCTGCATCGTTTTCGCATCGACGAGGCGCTCCCCGAAGCAGTGGTCGCCGAGGCGCAGCGCCTGGCCGACACCCCCTTTGAGCCCGAGAGCTGGCGCGTCGATTTGAGTGACCGCTTCTGCCTGACCATCGACGACGCCTCCACCCGCGACATCGACGACGCCCTGGCCATCAACCCCACCGAAGATGGCGGCTGGGAGCTCGACGTGCACATCGCCGACCCCTCGGCGATCGTTCCCCCGGACTCGCTCCTCGACAAAGAGGCGCGCCGCCGCGCCACCTCGGTCTACCTGCCCACCGGCGCCATCCCGATGTTCCCCCTGCAGCTCAGCGAAGATCGCATGAGCCTTGTCGAAGGCGAACTTCGCCCGGCCATCACCACCCGCGTGATCTTCAACGCCGAGCTTGAGCTCGTCGACACCCAGGTCATCCCCTCCCTTGTGCGCGTCAAACGCCGCCTCACCTACGACGAGGCCGACGCGCTGCTCACTGGCGAGGGCAACGACCATGTCAGCCAGGTGCTCACAAACCTTCAGCATATCGCCAGCGAGCGCTACGCCTGGCGCGCCGACCAGGGCGCGACCAACTTCGAGATCCCCGAGGCGAAGATCGTCGTCGACACCAAAGCCGATCCTCCCGAAGTGCAGGTCGAGACGCTCCCCTCCGACTCCCCCTCCCGCCAGCTGGTCAGCGAGCTGATGGTGCTCTGCAACGAGCACATCGGGCGCTTTTGCGAGCGCAACGAGATCCCCACCATCTACCGCATCCAGGAGTCGCCCGATCTTCCCCTGGACGACGCCGAGATCCTGGCCGTCCCCGAGGGCCTGCCCCGCACCTTCGCCACATTGCGGCGCATGAAACGCGGCGATCTCTCCACCCGCCCCGACAGCCACTTCGGCCTGGGGCTGCACACTTATGTTCAGGCATCGAGCCCGATTCGCCGCTACTCCGATCTCATCTGCCAGCGCCAGCTCAAGGCCCACCTCTCTGGCGAGCCCCTACCTTATAACGCCGAGGAGATGCTCCAGGTGCTGGCCGCCGTCGAGAGCTCCATCCGTGAGGCCTCTCTGGCCGAGCGCGAGACCAAACGCTACTGGCTTTTTGAACATCTCAAAGCCACGCGCGGTGAGGTGATGCACGCTATCGTGTTGGAAATAAAAGACGAACGGGCCGGACGAGCTTCTGTCTTTGTCGAAGAGTGTGCTTACAGATCCAATTGTAGCCTGAAGCAGAAGGCCGCCGTCGGCGATCGCATCGAAGTGGTCGCTGATCGGGTGGACGCACGTGGCGATCGACTCTCGCTTCGCCAGCACATCCCGCCCGTCGAGTCTCAGGAAGCAAGCGCCGACTGAGGCTTAGGGCCCGGTGTCCTGACGCTTCTTCACCGCGCGAGGTCCAGCAGTCATCGCGTCTTACCATCGTCTCCTACGGAGGTTCGACCATGACGTATCAAAACAGCTACGAGCTGGAGCTCGACATCGGCTTCGCCCTGCTCGAACAACTCGAAGGCCCCCAGGGCGCAGCGCGCTACCGCTCTGCGCCTGACGAAGACGCCTTCACCTCCCTGATGCTCAGCGGCGTCTACGGCGGTCAAATCGACCCGGATCGCTCCCAGGAGTTCTGGGTCTACAACATCGTGCTGCCCGAAGACCTTGATGAGCTCGACGAAGACCTTAAATCTGTGCTTCGCGAGGAGCTCGACAGCCTCTTTGAGGGCTGGGTCTTCGACGAGCGCCGCGGCAAAGTCTACATCCTGGCCGACGGGGAGTCGGCCACCCTCTCCTGAGCTCGCCACGCCATCTTCGCCGCCGCTTCTGCCCGCGCGCGGGCCGACGGCGGCGCATTCTTTACGGGTGAAAAAAACTCCGCGATGGGTTAGTGTTGCCTGGACTTAATTTCCACCTGAGCTGACGCCTGCGCACCCGTGCGTCAGCCTCCAACCGCGGCATGCTCGACGTTCATGGCCATTCTCACTGAAGGAACTGAAGTCGCCGGACGTTTTGTCATCGCCGAGAGGATCGGTGAGGGCGGCATGGGCGCGGTTTACCGCGCGTTGCAGACCTCGCTCGATCGCGAGGTCGCGCTCAAAGTGCTGCACTCCGATGCGGCCTTCACGCCGCGCGCGCGCCGACGCTTTGGTCGAGAAGCCCGGGCGGTCGCCCGCCTCAACCACCCGCACATCGCCAGCGTCTTTGACTTTGGCACCGACAACGATGACCAGACCCTGTGGCTGGCCATGGAGCTGGTCGATGGCCACGGGCTCTCGCCACTCAAACGCGAGCCCATCGACATCCTGCGCATCGTCTCGCTCAGCGATCAGATCTTAAGCGCGCTCAGCGCTGCCCACGCACGCGGCATCATTCACCGCGACTTAAAACCCTCCAACATCCTGGTCACCCGCGACGACGCCGGCCGCGAGATCATCAAGCTGGTCGACTTCGGCCTGGCCGCCACCCGCTCCGGCGACGACAGCGGCCTGGGCCTGGCCGGCGCCCCCGGCGGCCTCGACGACGAGGACAGCGAAACCGCCGCCGGAAAACGCGTCATCCTGGGCACCCCGCGCTACATGGCCCCGGAGCTCTTCCGCCGCCAGCCGGTGGAACCCCGCGTCGATCTTTACGCCCTGGGCATCATCCTCTTTGAGATCTTCTCGGGCATGCCCCCCTACCCCGGCGATGAGCCCCGCGAGGTGATGCGCGGCCACCTGCGCGCGCCCATCCCCCGGCTGCGCTCCCGCGAGGGCGACCTCCCCGCAGAGCTTGAGCGCACCATCTACCGTCTGCTCGCCAAGAACCCCGCCGAGCGCTACCAGACCGCCGCCGAGGTGCGCGACGCGCTGCAGGCGGTCATCAACGAGTTCAGCTACGTGCCCTGGATGGTCACCGGCCCCAGGCTCGGTGATCCGGGCCTGGGCGCCCACCCCGGCAACCTCTCCCACGCCGGCTTTTTGAGCGGCTACGGCGGTCAGACCATCCCCCCCTCCCACCTCCTCGCCGGCGACACCTCCCGCCACGGCCCCGGCGGCGTGCCCCAGGCCCCGCTGGTCGGCCGCGAACGCGAGCGACGCCTCATCGAGCGCCAGGTCCGACAGACCGTCAGCGTCGGCCAGGGCGGCGTCCTCTTTCTGGAGGGCGAAGCCGGCATCGGCAAAAGCCGCCTGCTGGAGTGGGCCCGCGTGCGTATCGAAGAAGCCGGCGTCATGCGCGTGGCCTCCGGCTCCCACGCCCGGGGTAACGCCAACTTCGGCGGCATGCGCCAGATCCTGCAGACCATCCTGCAGACCACCGACATCCCCGTCGACAACCTCGCCGAACACCTCGCCGCCCGCCTGGGCCCCTGGGGTTTCTCGGCCGAAGAAGCCGACCTCTGCCTCCAGCTGATGAGCCCCGGCGGCGAGAGCGCCATCTTCGAAGAACGCGACTCTGGCGAGCGCCGCCTCTCCGTGCAGGAGCGCGTCTTCGCCATGATCGAGCGCGTGCTGCGCGAGGCCGGCAAAGAAAAACCCTGGCTCCTCGTCCTCGAAGATCTACATTACAGCGGCGATGAGACCTTCGCCTTTCTGCAGCACCTCGCCGTCGGCATGCACCTCGATCCGATGCCCGTGCTCATCGTCGCCACCCTGCGCGCCGAAGAGGTCGACCAGGTCCCCGAGATGCGTTACGCGCTGGAGCGCCTGGAGCGCCTCGGCCCCGAAAACGTCCTGCGCATCCCGCTCACCCACCTCGACCCCTCCGACGCCAGCTCGCTGGTGCTCAAGATCGCCCCGGTCGACGACGCCCTGGCCCGCCAGATCGCCCGCCGCGCCAGCGGCAACCCCCTGCACATCACCCAGATCCTGGGCTACCTCCAGGAGAGCGGCAAACTGCAATGGGAGAGCGGCGAGTGGAAGTTGGCCCCCGGCGTCGACATCCAGCACGAGCTCCCCGAAGAGCTCGCCGAGCTGATGCGCTACCGCCTCAACCGCCTGGCCACACGCAGCGAAGACGCCGAGGCCACCCGCGCCATCCTCGACCGCGCCGCCATCCTCGGCGCCGGCTTCGACTACGCCCTGCTGCGCGCCTTCCTCGGCGCCGAAGACAACGCCCCCTGGCTGGGCCGCCTCGACGACGTCCTCGAAGCGCTGGTCGAAAAGGGATTTCTGCGCGAAGTCGGCAAAGGCGGCCGCGACGTCCTCGAATTCGCTCACGTGGTCATGCGCGACGTGCTCCTCAAAGAGATGGAAGGCCGCCGCAGCCTGCGTCACCTCCACCGCCTGGCCGCCGCCGCCAAAAAGACCTACTACGGAAAGCGCGCCCGCGAGCGCGCCATGGAACTCGTCGACCACTACCGCCACGCTCGCGAGCCCTCCGGCGTCTACGCCTTCACCGTCAAGGCCGCCCGCGCCGCCGCCGAAGGCGCTGACCTCAAACGCGCCATGGCCCTTTACCGCGACGCCAAACAGCTCGCCGACACCGACCAGATCTCCATCGAGAGCCCGCTGATCCAGGACGTCTCCGGGGTCTTAAGCTCCGAAGAAGTCGCCCTGGAGGTCGCCCACCTGGAACGCCGCGTCGGCGAGTACGACTCCGCCCGCGAGCACTACCGACGCCTGCTCGGCGACCAGAGCCCCGCCGTCGCCCTCTGGGCCCGCTGGGGTTTGGGCGAGCTCGGCCGCCTGCAAGGCGACCTCGACGAGGCCCGCACCTGGTTTGAAGCCGCGCGCCGCGAAGTCAAAGACATCTGGCAGACCCTTCGCACCCGCGACATCCGCCAGACCCTCCAGATCGTCGACACCTACGCCCTCTTCGGCCTGGGCCGCCTGGCCCACGCCCAGGGACTTCTGCCCGAAGCCCAGCGTCTTCTCGAAGACGGCCTGGAGCGCGCCCAGAAGATCCAGCACCGCGTGCTCGAAGCCTCCATGCTCCGCCTGCTCACCGACGTCTTCTGGCGCCAGGGCAACGCGCGCCGCGCCGAGGTCTTCTTCCGCCGCGCAGCCATCCTCGAAGAGAGCCTGGGCGACGTCGAAGCCATCTCCTTCGGTCAGCGCCTGGCGGCCGACTTCTTGCGCGAGGTCGGCCAACCCAAAAAAGCCCTCGACCTGGCCACCCGCGCCCTGGAGCAGGCCGAGAGCCTCGGCCAACGCCACGACGCCGCCTACTGCCAGCTCACGCTTGGCAAACTCGCTTACTCCCGCGCCGACTTCAAAGCCGCCGCCAAACACCTGCGCCACGCCCACACCACCTTCGAGGCCATGCGCGACCGCCACGGCATCGCCCACTGCAACCGCGCCCTCGCCATGCTCGCGTTTGCCGTCGACCGCCACCGCGAAACCCACACCCTGATCAGCGAAGCGATGGAAGGCTACCGCGCCTTAAGCGATCGCCACGGCCTGACCTGCGCCCGCCTGCTCCTTGGTCGCCTGGAGCTCGCTGTCGACAAACCCGATCGCGCGCTCAAAACACTCACCGACGCCGTTCAGCACTTTGATCGCATCGGCGAGCGTCGCCTGGTGAACTGCGCGCGCGCCTTCTACGCCCTGGCCCTCCTGCAGAACGGCGTCAACGGTGAGGCCATGCTCGTCGTCGACCAGCTCCTCAACGACGCCCCCGAGCTCGCGCTCGCCGAGGAGAGCTTCGCCGACGCTTTTGACAAAATCGCCCCCCTCATCGAAGATGAGCGCCCCGATCTGGCCGCGCGCCTGCGCGAGCTCGCCACCGAGACCTCCCAACGTCTGGGACGACCGGTCGCCGCCACGGTCTAAATCACCCTCGCACTCCTCGCCATGATGCAGCCCCCCTCGTCTCCGATCTCTACGGCGACGTTTCCTTTTGTTTTGACCTGAGAGCACCCCCGATGAATCAGGATCAGCTCGAACACAAGCTCATCCCCTACGTGCTCACCACCGCGCGTAACCTCCCCTTCCTCGATCTGGAAGTCGACATCGGCCGCCCCCTCGAGGTGCTCCGCGTCGAAGACGATCAAAATGGCGAGTTTTGCTCGATCCTCAACCGCTCCAACCAGGAGGCCTTTGGCGGACCCGACTCCATGGGCATGCCCCTGTGGGTGATGCTCGACTGCGCCATCCTCCCCTCGGCCGTCATCGGCTTTATGCTGCCCCGCGCCGACACCCCTCCCTCCATCCTCGAAAAACTCGACGTCGACGATGACTACGAGGGTTTTGTCCCCATCTCCGAATACTGCGCCTGCCCCACCGTTGAGGCCGACTGCGTCAGCGGCTTCTCGCTGCACAGCCACCTGATGGGCCAGGGCATCGCCACCCGCACCAAAGCGCTGGCGCTGGCCATCTACAAAGCCCGCTACCAGGTCGGCGTGACCCAGTTCTACAACCCGGCCATCCGCGTGCACGTGCGTTTTGGCGCCATGGAGATGTCCATCCACCGCCCCAGCGTGCACACCTACCCCGAAGACAGCTTCGTCTACCGCCTGGAGCTGCCCTCGCGCGAAGTCCTCATCAACATGGCCCGCGGCGCCGACGTCTTCGGACAGAGCAAGATCCCCGAAGGCGTACGTTGGGAGTTTGATCCCAATAACGAAATGATGCAGGGCCGCCTTGCCCGCCATCTTCAGGAGGGTGGCCGCGCCTGGCTGATTCCGCCGGGCTGGCGCGCCAGCGACGACGGCTGCGAGCTTCACATGGTCCTGGACGCTTAATGGCCACCAGCTACGAACTTAAGCAACACGTCGAAACCCTGCTCGATGACGAGCGCGGCACCATCTTCAAAGAGGCGCCGCACCGCGTCGCGCTCGTCTACCCCTCGCCATACCGCGTGGGCATGAGCTCACTGGGCTTTCAGACGATCTACCGCGTGCTCAACCAGCGCGAAGACATCGTCTGCGAGCGCAGCTTTTTGCCCGACGATCCCGACCTCTACCGCCAGTCCAACACCCCGCTCTTCACCTACGAGTCGGAGACTCCGGTGGGCGACTGCGACGTCATCGCCTTCTCGCTCTCCTACGAGCTCGAGCTCATCGGCATCATGACCTGCCTGGAGCTCGCCGCCATCCCGGTGCGCGCCGCCGACCGCGGCGAAAACTGGCCGCTCGTGATCATCGGCGGCCCCATCACCTTCTCCAACCCCTTGCCGGCCGGTCCCTTCGCCGACGTCATTGTGATGGGCGAGGGCGAAGAGCTCATCAACGTGCTCATCGACTGGTGGAAAGACTACGACGATCGCGAACGCTACCTGCGCGACGTCGCCGCTCTGCCCGGCGTCTACGTGCCCTCGATCCACGGCGAAACCTTCCGCACCGTGGCCCAGGCCCGCGACACCTGCCTGCCGGCCTACAGCCCCATCATCACGCCGCATACCGAGCTCAGCTCGATGCACCTCGTCGAAAACGGACGCGGCTGCCACCGCGGCTGCTCCTTCTGCGTGATGCGCCGCACCACCAACGGCGGCATGCGCCCGGTCGCCCCCGAACGTGTGCTCGCTACCGTCCCCGACTACGCCACGCGTGTGGGTCTTGTGGGCGCGGCGACCAGCGACCACCCCAAGATTCTTGATATTTTATGCGCACTTGTAGACTCCGGCCGCGAAGTCGGCCTCTCCAGCCTGCGCGCCGATCGCCTCAACGACGACTTCATCGCCCTGCTCGCAAAAGGCGGCGCCCGCACCCTGACTGTGGCCAGCGACGGCTCCAGCCAGCGCATGCGCGACCTGGCCAAAAAACACATCAAAGAAAAACATCTTCGCCGCTGCGCCGAGCTTGTGCGCGACCACAACATGAAGCTGCTCAAGCTCTACATGGTCATCGGCTACCCCGGCGAAACCCTCGACGATATGGACGAGATGATCGACTTCATGCTCGAACTCTCCTCTATCTGCAAAGTCGCACTCGGCATGAGCCCGCTCGTCGCCAAGAAGAACACCCCCCTCGACGGCTCACCTTTCGAAGACCACAAGAGCCTGGAGACCAAGATCAAACACGTTCACAAAAAGCTCGGCCGCAAGGTCGACATCCGGGCCACCTCGGTGCGCTGGTCCTGGATCGAGCACGAGATCTCCCAGGGTGGTTTTGATATGGCCGACGCCGCCGAAGCCGCCTACCGCAATGGCGCAGGCTACAGCGCCTGGAAGCGCGCCATCCGCGACCACAAAAAGGGCATCACCCCGCTGCGCATCCCCGAGAGCGAACGCCTCCAGCCCGGCGCCATCCTCCCCGACGAGCTCGCCAGCATCTGAGCGCAAATAAGCGCAGAGCCTCACTCGCAGCCTGCGTCCTGATGCGCCTGCAACGCGATACGCACCCGACCGATCGGCGCCTCAAAGGCCATCTCCACCGGCAACGCACGCTCCGAGAGCTCGATCCAGATCGCTCCCAGCTCCTCCGCCCCCTGACCCGAGGGCCGCGCGACCTGCTCGGCGCCATGACTTAAATACGTCCGCCGCAGCTCAAAACGCTGCGCCCGCACCGCCCCCACAGGCGTCCAGCGCTCCTCCACCTCGGCCGGGAGCGCATCCAGGTACACGAGCTTCCAGCCGTCCCACACCACAAAACGCTGCCGCGCCTCCAACGCCTCCCCACGCCCCACCCTCTCCCGCAACGCCAGCATCCAGCTCAACAAGTCGTGGCCACGCCCCGGCAAGAGCGCCTCCTCGCGCCGCGTCACCCCCCGAAACTCCCACTCCGTGCGCACCCGCGGCTCCTCGCCAAAACGACTGCGGTAGCGCCGCGGCACCCCATCTTCTTCAATGAACGTCTGCGCCTTAAGCGACCCGGCTCCCTTCGCCCGGACCGTATCCAACTGCACCCGAAAGGGATGCACCTGGCTCGCCATCCCCCGGCTGCGCGCAAAAAGCCGCCCCCGCTCCTCCTCCGCCCCCTCACACCCCACCTCCAGCGAAAGATCCGCCAGATGCGCCGGCCCGTAACTCACCCGGTAGCGCGCCCTCTCCCCGGGCTCCGCCCCTTCAGCAACGCTCGGAGGCAACACCCAGCACGCCAGCAGCGCCAACGCCCCGATCACCGCACCCCGCCTTGCTCTCATCCACGTCTCTGAGCGCACACTTCGCCTCACTGCCCAACAAAAAAGCGGGCAAGCCCGCGAGAAACTCGCCGCTTGCCCGCTCCTACTTCAGACGAACATATCGCTCAGTTCTTCAACGCCGCCAGCGTATCCGCCGAATCTGCGCCGGCATCCGCCGCAACCGTGTTGCAGTAGACGCGGGTCTGGGAGAACGTCAAAAACTGGATCCCGAAGAGCATCCGGCTCTCCAGCACGCCGGCCCCGTTGGGGCAGGTCGCCTCAAGATCGACTGGACCGTTTATCGAGAAGAGCCCCAGGATGTGAATACGAAGCTCTTCGGCATCCGGCGTCGACTTCGACGGGTTATAATCCGGCGAGGTCACGATGCGGTTGTGGAAACACCCCGTGGAGGGGAAGGCCAGAGCCGCGACGAGCGCAAGCATAACAAAACGTGCCATGATACTACCTCCTCGATGGTGGGTTAGATGAAGTCCGACTTGAACTCGCTCTGCATGACTTCGCCGGTGTCGCCATCGACGACCTCATGTCCGACGACGGCGTCGTCTTCATCGAGGTAGAAGTTGTGCGCGGTGCCCGAAGCGCAGGTCACCCGCACGGTATTCGGCGTGTAGATCGAAAGCGTGATGCAGCCGATGCACTGGTTCCCGAAGGTGTGCACCGTCTCCACGCTCTTCACCGGACCGTTGCAGAGCTCATGGCCCACCACAGGACGATCGTTGCGATCAACCAGCCCGTAAATCAGGAAGGTGCGCGACTCTTCCATCACGCGACCATCGGCCTGACGGCTGGGGTAATCAAAGGTGTTGCTGTAACACCCGGTGGAGCCGACGAGCAAAAGCGCCAGCATCGCCACCATCATCAGAACATTTCGATTCATGGTGCCCTCATTTCATCGTGGACGACAGATCGAGCAGGCTCGATCCAACTTCAACATCAGAGAAGACGCCGCGCCCGAACTCGGACCTCGCGCGCTTCGTCTTCGATTCCCAAACACTGCGTACTTACAGGTCGCGTTGATACCATGCGGGTGATCGGGGTGTCAAACTGGCCCCTCCCACATCGCCTTCGCCCAAACAAAACGCGCCCCACCCCTTCCAGGGTGCGGCGCGTTTGCATGTCAAAAGCAGCATCGAGAGGAAAACCTCCCGACACGCTTCAGGTCTTACTCAACCAGCGTGATCACCGCACAGCCCGCACGCGCGCCGGCGGCACCGGTGGGCTGGCTGACCAGGTCATCTTCGCCTTCGTGCACGATCATCGCCTGACCGACCACGTTGTTCTCGCCCTCGCTCAGGCTGATCATCGTGTCGACAAAGCTGAACTCCGCCACGCCATCTTCGTTGGCGGTGATGTTGCCAAAGTCGCCGGCATGGCGTGCGCTATGCTCGTTGGCCGGCCCACCATGCTCGTGCGAGGCCGGGTTGAAGTGACCACCGGCCGAGGTGAAGTCGGGCGCCTCGCACACGGTGTTCTCGTGCACGTGGAAGCCATGCAGCCCGGGGGTCAGACCGCTGACCATGCCCGAGACCTGCACGCCGCCGCCGGCAACTTCTTTAAACATCACCTGGCCAATCTCTTCGCCTTCGCCATTGATCACGCGGGCGGTGGCTTCAATCAGCTCGCCTTCGGCGGCCTCTTCCTCGGCGGGCGCCTCGGCCATCGCGCCGTGGTCGTCGCCCTCGGCGTGCTCCATCTCACCACCTTGCACACCTTCTTCAGTGGCGCTCTCCTCGGTGGCAGGCTGCTCGCTCACGCTCTCATCTTCGGTGGGCTGCGAAGAGCTGCACGCCGCGCTCGCAAACACGCCGGCGCTCAGAAGGCTCATCATCAAAAGTCGCATCATCTTCATACTTACCTCTCCAGGTCATGGGTACTTCGATGGTTCATCATCATCAATTGCGGGCGCACCTGTTGTTAAACGCCTACTCACATAAAGCAAGTCGTGCGCCCTGGCGCTCGTCTCAAGTCGCAAGCCTATCTTCGATCCAGCGCATCACCACGTCGGGCCCGTCGATGCCGTCCAGCCGGCTCATCTCCTGAATGCCGGTGGGGCTGGTGACGTTGACCTCCGTCAGGCGCTCGCCAATCAGATCAAGCCCCACAAAGTAGAGCCCGTCTTGTTTGAGGCGCGGTCCCACCGCCTCGCAGATCTCGCGCTCTTTCGCGCTGAGCGTCGTCTTCTCCACCCGCCCCCCCACGTGAATATTGCTGCGATGCTCCTGCTCCAGAGGCACGCGCAGAATCGCGCCGAGCGGCTCTCCGTTGAGCAGGATCACGCGCTTGTCGCCCTGGCGCGCCGCCGGCAAATACTCCTGCACCATCACCCGTTTCGTGCCCCCGGCGGTGGAGACTTCGATCATCGCGTTGAGGTTGCGATCCTCGCTGCCGATCACAAAAATCCCCGAGCCACCGTGCCCGTCCAGAGGCTTGAGCACCGCGCGCCCGCCCGTCTCCTCGGCGAACTTCTTGATCGCCTCGGCGTGGCTCGACACCAGCGTTTTGGGCGTATGATCGCTGAAATGCAGCGCGTAGAGCTTCTCATTGGCGTCACGCAACCCACGTGGGCGGTTGAGTACCAGCGTTCCGCGCTCCTCGGCCAGCTCCAGCAGCATCGCCTCATAAAGGTACGTGTCATCAAAGGGCGGATCTTTGCGCATCCACACCGCATCGACCTCATCGAGCGAGACGTGGCGCGCCTCCCCAAAACTCACGGCGTTGCCGGGCTCCTGACGCAGCTCCACCGGCTGAATGGTCGCAAACGCCTCATCGCCACGCGCCTCCAGCGACTCCGGGCGCACATAAAAGACCTCGTGGCCGCGGGACTGAGCGCCCAGCATCAACGCAAAGGTCGTGTCCGCAAAGACGTTGACCTGGCTTAAAGGGTCCATCACATAGGCGATCTTCATAGATCCTCGTGTCTGCGCATCGCGCGCCCGTTGAAGGCGCGTGGGAAGTCGGGGCGAACGTATCGCCCCAAAGAGTTAGACTTAGCCATCGCTCGGCGCCGCAAAGGCGTCGGCGTCTTGCGTAAGACGCCGCAACGCGCTCTCGGGTAACACAAAGATCGCCGGGCTCGAAGCCACACGCGCATAACGCCCACCGCTGAGATCATCGACCGAGGCGCCCAGATAAAGAACCTCTTCGCCATCGGCCGCGCTCACCCGCACCGAGCTTCGCTGCCCCGGGCTCAGGCCCGCCTCGCGCTCTTCCACATCCTCCACCCAGCGCTCCGCGCGCAGCGCCCCCAGCCAGCTGGCCATCGCCGACGCCTCATCCTGGTCGACCTCCACCCCGGCGGGGCGCGCCATCGTCCACTGGCCTCCCTCGTCTTTGACCAGCCGCACACGATCGTCGCCCGCGAGCTCAATGCTCGTCATCGCGTCGGAGGCAATCGGCATCACCGCGCGATCCTTCACGTCGAGCATCCGCGCCAGAAGCGCTGTACGTGCGCTGCCGGCTACTTCAAAGACCTGCCCATCACCCGCGCGGCGAACATAGAGTTTTGCCTGATCCCCCTCCCCCTGGCGCACCACCTGAAGCTCCGCCTGCTTCGAGCCCGTCTCCAGAGTTACAGTGACCGCCGGCGCATCGAAGTCCAACGCCTCAAGCTGCGCATCGCCCTCATCCACAAAATCACGCGCGTTCAGCCTCGACAGCGTGTTCACAAAACGCCCCACACTCGCCGCATCCAGCGCCATCTCGACCTGCGGACTGGCCAGTTTCCAACGTGTCTCACTGCTATCCGCTGCCGGCTCGATCTTTAGAAGATGCCCGTCGACATGCGACCACTGCACCGAACGCAGCTCCTCATCGCCCAGAGAGACGATGCTGCGCGAGCGAAGATCATCGACCCGCCGGCGCACAAGATCGCCCAGCGCTGCCTGCAGGCGGTAAATCTTCTCTTTACCCTCAACCTGCGCAAAGGTGCGCGCCACCCCGGTTCCCGGCACCTGAATCTCCTCACCGATCCTCAGCCGTGTGGTCGGATCACTTTGACCTGCCCCGAAGATCGCGACGTTTACCGCCTCATCTTCTGCAAGCCCAAAGGTGCGATCGTCGCTCATCTCAAAACGAAGATCATCGGATTTGAGCGTCTGGCCAAACGCCCACTCAACCTCATCGCCCACCTGCCGACTTAGCGGCGCCTCCACAGGTGAGGTCAGCCACCAGCCGCTCTCCCTCGACTCCAGCACCACGCGATCGTCTCCGGGCCGCTCCCACTCCAGCCGCCCCAACGTTGTGGGCGCCTCCAGCACCAACGCCGAATCCACCTGCGTCGGCGGCTTGTCGCGAGTCACGAAAAACGCCCCCACCAGAAGCACCAACACCCCGGCGGCAATCCACACATGTTTCTGTACCATCATCGACCTCCCTTACGACTCGGAGCTCATCCACTGGCTCAGCGCCTCTTTACGACGCCGACGCCGCCCCATCATGAAGATGCCCAGAAGCGCAAAGAAACAGGGCACGATCACGATGTTGGCAAACTGAATCGAGCGCTGCTGCTCCCGGCTCACCTCCCCGATAAGCCGGGGCATCGCCTTGCCGCGAATCTCCGAGAGCGCGCTGTCCTGCACCAGCCACTCCACCGAGCTCAAAAAGAACTGCGCTCCCAGCCCGGCCAGCCGCTCATCGAAACCCGTCTCGCGCTGCGGCCCTAAGAAGTCGCCACTTCCCACCACCAGCACGCGCCCCGCCTGCGTCTCACTCACAAGATCCGACTCCGCGCGTCCCTCCGGCAGCGGGTTATCCGAATAATAACTCGGAAGCTCCCCCTGCGCGGTCGCCGCCACCACAAAAGGCCCGGCCTCCTCGCTGGCCGCGGGCTCCATAAAGGTCTCATAGCTCATATCGCTCGGCGGCGAAGGCAGGCGCGTCGAGCCCGGCGAGGTGCGTAGAACCTCGTGAAACTCCAGGTCTTCGTTGCCGCGCAGCGCCTCGTCGATCACAAGGCTCGAAGGCACCGGCAGCGCCATCGTCGAGAAGCCGCGCATAAAGGGCAGGCTCGTATCGATGTCGGTGATCGAAAAACTCCCCGGGTGACTCACCCGCGCCAGCCCCTGGGGCGTGGCCACAAGGCTAAAGGAGAGCGCGCGCTCCCGGTCGATCACCGTGTCGGCGCGCAGCGTGATGCCGTAATGCGAAAAAAGCTCAATGAGGTTCGAGTCAAAACGCTTGCGCATCGTGGGCAGCTGACCGGCAAACTGCGGGTTCTGCTGCAGCTGCTGCATCAACTGGCGCTGCATCGCCTCATCGACCACCGAGCTGCTCTGGAACCACCCCACGCTGCCCCCACGCTGCAGAAACTGGTCGATGGCAAAGAGCGCCTCCTCGCTCACATCCCCCTGCACGTTGAGCAGCACCAGCGCGTGCACATCGTCCGGCACCAGCTCACCGCTGCTCAGATCGTAGGTCGTCGCCTCAATGAGGCTCCCGTAAAGCTGCGAAAAGACCTGCTCCAGACTCTGCACAAAACCCGGCTGCGCCACCGGGCCACCCGCGCCGCTGGCAAAGGCCACGCGCCGGGGCTCAGGCCGCTGCAGGTTGAGCAGGGCCTTGGTGAACTCATACTCGAAGTTGTCGAGCTCGGGCTGGCCGGTGGTCTGAAGATCGCGAATCACCTCGCTCTGATCGCCCTTAATAAAAGCCACGCCTTTGTAAATGGCGCGCAGCGACATCTCCGACTCGCTCTGCTGACCGATCGCCACCTGCTCAATCCCAAAGCCGGCGGCGGCCTCCTCACTCTCCGCGCTGTCTTCGGGCGCGATGATCTTGAAAGAAAGCTGCCCGCCGCTGGCCGCCTCGTACTCCGAGAGCAGATCGGCCACATCCTGGCTCAAGTTATGAAAAGGCGCCGGAAGATCCGGCGAGATAAACGCCCGCACCTCCACCGGCTCATCGAGGTCTTCGACGGCGGCCAGGCTCGGCTCACTCAGGGTGTAGATCTGATTTTCGGTAAGATCGATCCGCCAGAAGGTCTGGCTCATCAGGGCGTTGGCGGCCACCGCGATCAGCACCAGCAGCACGCCCATCACCACCGCGTTGGCCCCGCTCACCGCGCGCCGGCGCTGGCCCGGGGCGTTGGATTTGGATTTCGATTCACGCATCGTATCGCTCCTCAACCATCTCAAAGTTGCTTAAATACTCGTCCTCACCACCCTTCTCACCAGCGACGAGCGCCCACGCTCAGCGTGGCCACGCCCAGGCTCACCGCCATCAGCGAGAGGTAGTAAAAGACGTCGCGCATATCGACGACCCCGCGGGCGATGTTCTCAAAGTGGTAGCTCGTCGAGAGGTACTCCGCGGTGCGCGCCGCAACGCCGGAGGCCTGCCCCACAAGCTGATCGATGAGGTAGAGGAAAAAGCAGATCGAAAAGGCCACGAGAATCGCCACGACCTGGTCGCGCGTAAAACTCGACGCCATCAGCCCCACCGCCGCATAGCTCCCGCCCAGCAGCATCAGCCCGATGTAGCCCGCGGCCACCGCGCCCCAGTCCAGATCGCCCAGCATCGAGAGGGTCAGCGGATAGACCAGCGTCATCAGAAAGACGACCGCCAGCAGCCCCAGCGCCGCCAGGAACTTACCGACCACGATCTGAAGATCGCTCACCGGCATCGTCATCAAAAGCTCCAGCGTGCCCGAGCGCTTCTCGCTGGCCAGCAGCCCCATCGTGATCGCCGGCGCAAAAAACGCCAGAAAGAGCGGCGCCTGCGAGAAGAAGCCGCGCAACGACACCACGCTGATTTCTTGGAAGAAGTTCAGCCAGAAGAGCGCCCCGGTGATCACGAGAAACAAGATCACCACAATATAGGCCACCACCGAGTTAAAATACGTCCCCAGCTCTCGCCGGGTCACCATCCAGATCTTATCCACGGGAGACCTCCTCCGGCTCAGATGTTTCGTCCATGGCCGCCGCGTCCTCGGCCATGCTCTCCGCAACCTCCGCGTCGCTCGCGTTGAGGTTTTCTGCCGAAGCCTCAACAGGCGCTTCGCCGCGCTGCGCAACGACTTCGTCGCCTTTAACCGAAGCCGCCGAAGCGCTTACCGGCACGCTCAAAAGGCTCGCCCCCTCCTCGGTCTCCCCGCCGGTATAGAGCCGAAAAATCGCCTCCAGCGTGGGCTCGGCCTCGCGCAGCTCCAACAGCTCACGGGCCACCCCGGGCTCTCCGGCCAGCAGCGCGCGCCGCGTGGTGGCCTTGTCGAGGGTTTTGAGCCGGTAGGTGCAGCTCCCCGGCCGGCCGCCTACCGGCGCCACGCCCTCCACGCCGGCCAGGCCTGCAAGCCAGGCATAGAGCGCATCGGTGGCCTCCCCCTCATACCTGACCACAAGCCCCGGCTCGGCGTTGGCCACCCGCTCTTCAAGCTCGTGCAACGAGCCGTCGGCCACGATCTGCCCGCGGTTGATGATGATGATGCGATCACAGACCGCGGTGACTTCCTGCAAAATATGGGTGGAGAAGATGATCGTCTTCTCCTTTCCGATCGTCTTAATGACGTCGCGAATCTCGATGATCTGATTGGGGTCGAGGCCGGTGGTGGGCTCATCGAGCACGATCACATCGGGCTCATGAATGATCGCCTGGGCCAGCCCCACCCGCTGGCGGTAACCCTTGGAAAGTTCGCTGATGGTGCGCCCCATCACCTGCCCCAGCCCGGTGAGCTCGGCCACCGCGCGGATGCGCTCCTCGCGCCGACCTTTTGCAACGCCGCGCAACTCTGCGACAAAACGCAGGTAGTCAAAAACGATCATCTCGTCATAAAGAGGCACGTTCTCGGGCAGGTACCCCACGCGCCGGCGCACCTCGGTGGAGTCCTTCTGCACATCGAAGCCGGCCACGCGCGCGCTGCCGCCCGAGGCCGACATAAAGCAGGTCAGGATCTTCATCGTGGTCGTCTTGCCGGCGCCGTTCGGCCCCAGAAAACCCACGATCTCCCCGGGTTTGATCGAAAAGCTGATGCCGCTCAGCGCCTCAAAGTCGCCGTAGCGCTTTTGCAGGTTCTCCACCACGATACTCTCAGCGCCTGTGGCGCCGCTCGTCGAGCTCGTCTCCATCATCATCCTCAATACTTACAGGTCCATGAAACGATCGCGTTCGTCGATAGAGTTTTTCGGGCGTCCGCCTTGCCGCGAACGCCTGCTGGCGCGACATTCCGCCGCGCGCTAAGGGTGTGCAGGCCGCGTAATTTCGACGCCGCACTTTTTTATTCCAGACGATCATCTCTACCCTGACCTTAAAGCCCGCTCATGTCGATCCCCACCTTTTTTGAGCCCGACGCGCTCCGTGAGATGCCCGGTGATGAGGCTCAGCTCCAGCGCGTGCTCAGCGAGCTTGAGACCACCGCCCGGGCCATGCGCGACAACCTCCATGGCGAGCCCTCCGAAGAGAACGTCGCCCACCTGGGCCGCGCGCTGCAGAAGTTGAGCGAGGCGCAACGCCTGGCCAACCGCTTTGAAGAGGCCCGCGCCTCGAAAGCCGAAGCCATCGCCATATGGCAAAAACTCGGCCGCGCAAAAGCCCACTTTTTATGCCGGATGAAACTCGCCATGATCGACCATCAGGCCGGCGAGTTTGAGCGGGCCGCCACTGCGCTCGAAGCGCTGGAAGATGAGCTTGATCAGGGCTTTACGATATACACCGACTTCCTGGCCGAAGCCCGCGCGCGTTGCTACCACGCGCTGGGCCGCCGCGATGCAGCGACCGCGCAGATCCAGCGCGCGCTCAAGGTGCGCCTTGCCCGCGGCAACGCTCGCCACATCGAGGTAACTCGCAACATCGAGGCGATCATCACCTCCGGCGGATGAAACCTGCACGCTTACCCGTTACCCTGCCGGCATCGCCTCAAGCGCGCAGCGCCCGCACCTTGCACCCACCGCACCTCCCCTGATTGAGCCGTACCATGTCTGAAAATAAAGGCCCCGTCTCCCGCTCCAAACGCTTCGCGCGCCTGGCCACGATGACCGCCCAGGTCGCCTCGAACTACACCCGCGAGCGCGTCTCCTCGGTGTTTCGCAACGAGGAGGCCAACGAACAGGCCCGCCAGGCCACCAACCTCGCCAATGGCGAGCTCATCGCCAAAACGTTAGGCGACCTTAAGGGGGCGGTGATGAAGATCGGCCAGATGGCCTCGGCCGGCTCCGATCTTCTGCCCAAAGAGCTCTCCGAGCCTCTAAAAGCGCTGCAAAAAGACGCCCCGCCGATGCCCTACGAGGTCATCGCCGAGCAGATCGAGCGCGAGCTGGGCCAACCTCCCGAGCTTCTTTTTAAGAGCTTTGAGAAAGAACCTTTTGCCTCGGCCTCGATCGGCCAGGTCCACCGCGCGGTCACCGACGATGGCCGCGATGTCGTGGTCAAAGTCCAGTACCCGGGCGTCGATGAGGCCTGCGACTCCGACTTAAAGCAGCTCAAATTTGTCCTGAAACTGACCGGCATCAACCGCAACCACCGCCGTGCTTTCGATGCGCTTTTTGAGGAGATCAGCGACCGCCTCCACGAAGAGCTCGACTACTGCAACGAGGCCGATAACGTGCGCCTCTTCGCCGAGCTACATAAAGACGACGACTACATCGTGGTCCCGCAGGTCGTCGGCGAACGCAGCTCGCAGCGCGTGCTCACCCTGACCTTTGAGGGCGGCGACCGCCTCGAAGAGCTCGCGGCCTACCCGCAGGAAACACGCGACCAGATTGGCGAGCGCCTCTACCGGATGTCCCTCTCCCAGATCTTCCGCCACCGCGCGGTGCACGCCGACCCCAACCCGGGCAACTACGCCTTTCGCCCCGACGGCACGATCGTGCTCTACGACTTCGGCTGCGTAAAACACGTCTCCGAAGACGTCGCCCGCGACTTTGCCGACATCATCGCCGCCGGCATGAACGAAGACTACGACGCGATGGAAGACGCCATGGTGCGCATCGGCGCCCGCCAGGTCGATGGCCCCCCGGTCCCGCAGGATTTTTACGTGGCCTGGCGCGAAGACATGATGACCCCCTGCGTCAAAGAACATATCTACGACTTCGCCAGCGCCGACCTGCACGAGCGCGCCCCGAAGCGTCTGCGCGCCTCCATCAAATACATCAACAGCTTCCAGCCACCGGTGCAGATCGCGTATCTCAACCGCGTCGTCGGCGGCTACTACGACCACCTGCGCACCTTCACCCCGCGGGTACCCTGGCGCGATCTCGTGGCGGATTACGTCTTTGAGGTCTCCTCGCTGGAGCGAAAGACGGCCTGGTGAGACGTTTTACTGAGATCATAAAAAAAACGCCGAGAGCGCCTTTTTTTATGCCCGTCACATCCCGGCTCTTCTCACCCCACCTGAATCACCTGCCCCTGCCTCGCAAAGGTCAGCTCCTCGATCTCCAACCCCACAAGATCGTCGGGATAATGCACCACCAGCATCTTCTCCCGCACCTCTGCCGGAAGCTCCATCAGCTTATAAAGCGGCGTATGCGCCGGCCCCAGGCTCGTCTCGTGCAGGATCAGATCGCAGTCTTTGAGCCAGTCGTTCAAACCCTCGTCAAAAGCCGTATCGCACGAATACCCCAGGGTCACATCCCCATCGCTGATGCGCAGCGCCGTGGTGGGAAGATGATGAATCGTCCGGCGAGTCTCCACCTCAAAAGGCCCCACCGCGCTGGACGCATCGGCTGCAAGTTCGCGCAGGTCGAAGTAGGTCTCCGGCCCGTAATGGATGTACTGCGTCCCGTCCCACATCACCCCCAGGGAGACCGCCAGGCGGCGATCCCAGAGGTCCTTTAGCACGGCCTCGCTCGCGTGCAGCGGCAGCACGCCCCCGCGCACAAAACGCCGGTAGGCTGCCACCATCTCCAACCCGTTGACGTGATCGCCGTGCAGGTGCGTGAGGATCATCGCGCTGATGCTGTCCACATCCAGATACTCCCCCTCGGCACTCGCCAGGGGCGCAAAGGCATTCTCGGCCAGCGCACGGCGGTAGAGATCGGGGCAGTCCACCGCCAGCACAAAGTCGCCGCGCCGCACCAGAAAGTTGGTGCCAAAATGGCGGGTGGAAAACGCATCACCCACCCCGTTGATACAGAGTTCAAAGGCCATCACACACCTCCCGGTTCGTCTGCGAAACGCCCTTTCACAACCGCCAAAATCGCGTTCGGAAGTTCATAACAAGGGCATCACAAGCATCACATAAACCACTGAAAACACTCGACTTTTAGCCTGATACAAACAAAAAAAAACCGGCCTTCCGGCCGGTTTTTTTCAATCATTCTATCTCGCGTTGTCCTTCTTCATCTCGCCAGATCCACTCAGCGTTGGCTGAGCTCAAAACGGTCGGCGGTGGTAAAGAAAAAGTCCGTCTCATCGAGCCCCTCGAGCTGCACGGGCTGATGACGCACGCGGCGCACGACCATCTCCAGCGTACCGGCCTCCTCCCACAGGGGCGCCAGCGAGGTCTGCGGCACACTGAAAGCACCGTCATCACCGGTGCGACACTGCACCCGCAGGCGATCCGGGCCGTAGCCCGCGCTCACATCGATGTACACATCGGTGCTCTGCGGGTTCACCGCCACGTCCCAGACAAGCTCCACGGGAAGGCTGCCATCGACCGCGGCGCCGGCCTGATCGCGCAGCTCCTGGCCGTTAAGGCCCACGAGCACCATCGGATCGGGAGCCTCCAGCGTCACATCAAACGCGCCGGCCAGCGGGCCACCGGGGGCGGCGAAGCGGTAGGTGGCGCCGGGGAAGTAGTCGAGCAGCTCACCGTCGCTCTCCCAGCTGTATTCGCTGCCGTAGACCACACCGTAGAAGGCGTTGAGAAGATCGGGCAGCCGCCTGGGCGGCAGGCTTGCGTCGGCCACGGGCGCCTCAACGGCGATCGGTCCCACATCGAGAAGATGCAGCGAGGCAGCCTCATCGCTCATCGGAGCGCGGCTCACATCGACCCGCTCGCAGCTCCCCGAGCGCAAGCCGCGCACCGGTCGCCACATCTCCAGCGCGTCGAGCGCCGGGCCCACGGCCACGCCGCGCGCGTCCATGAAATGCGCCTGCACCGCCACGCCCTCGCTCTCCCAGGCGCGCGGGTAGAGGAACTCGGCGGTCAACGCCCCGTAGCGCACCTCTTGCGTGAACTGATCCTCAACCGGAGCGCCGATCTCGGCGCCCGGCTCCTCGTCGGAGCAGCCCACCAGCAGAAAAAGCGCCAGCGCGCTGGCGGCGATGTGTCGACTCGTTGTCATGCTCAAAAAAGTCCTTTTGGTACAACGTCTCGTAGCTTCGCCAACCCTAACATGAGCCCGCCCGAGGTCAAGACCGCCGGGCTCACCACCGCGCCCGCTGCGCGAGGCTGGCGCCCACCACAAAGGCTGCGCTAAAGTTCAGACGCAGCGCGCCCCGGCGCGATTCACCCCCGCTTCCCGATCCCCCTCCCCAAGATCCTTATGAGCACCTCCTTTGAAGGCACCCACAGCTACATCGCCAGCCCCGAGCTTCGTCAGGTCGTCGACATCGCCTCGGCCCTGCAAAAACCCCTTCTGATCCGCGGGGAGCCCGGCACCGGCAAAACGCTCCTGGCCTATGCGGTGGCCGAAGCCCTGGGGCTGAACCTCTTGCGCTGGCACGTCAAATCGACCACCCGCGCCCAGGACGGCCTCTACCACTACGACACCGTCCAGCGCCTCAACGACTCGCGTTTTGGCGAAGGCGACGTCAGCGATATCGAGCACTACATCCGCCTCGGCGCTCTGGGACAGGCCTTTGAGAGCGAAGAGCGCGCCGTGGTCCTCATCGACGAAATCGATAAGGCCGATGTCGAATTCCCAAACGATCTTCTCCATGAGCTCGACCAGATGCGCTTTACGATCAGCGAGACCGGCCGCGAAGTTATCGCGCGCCACCGCCCGCTGATCATCATCACCTCCAACGCCGAAAAAGAGCTGCCCGATGCATTCTTGCGCCGCTGCATCTTCCACTACATCGACTTTCCCGATCCCGAGCTGATGCGCTCGATTGTTGAAGTTCACCACCCCGGCCTCGATCGCCAGCTGCTCGACGCCTGCCTCAAGAAGTTCTACTGGCTGCGCGAGCAACCCCAGCTGCGAAAACGCCCCTCCACAAGCGAGCTCGTCGACTGGATCGGCGCGATGCTGCGCGCCGGCCTCAGCCCCGATGTACTCGACAAAGAGATCCCCTTTCTGGGCGTCCTTTTGAAAAAAGAAGCCGACCTGACGCGTTTCACCCGCGGCCGCTGAGCGCGCGCTCCCCCCCGCCCGCTCGCCAGCCCCCACACGTCTCACTCGCCAGACGATCCCGATGTTCATCGACTTCTTCTTTCTGCTGCGCCGCGCCGGGGTGCCGGTCTCTACCACCGAGTTTCTGGCGCTCTGCCAGGGGCTTAAAGCCGGCCTGGCCCGCAATAGCCTCCACGGCTTCTACGTGCTGGCGCGCGCCACGCTCATCAAACGCGCCGAACATTTCGACCTCTACGACCAGGTCTTTGCGGCCTATTTTAAAGACCGCCCCTTCCAGCCCGAGCGCACCAGCAGCCAACTTCATGACGATCTACTCGCCTGGCTCGAAGAGGCCGCCGATCTGCCCGTGCCCACCGCCGAGGAGCTCGCGAAGCTGGAGCGTATGAACCTCGACGAGCTGCGCCAGGCCTTTGAAGATCGCCTGGCCGAGCAGGACGAGCGCCACGACGGCGGCAACCGCTGGATCGGCACCGGCGGCACCAGCCCCTTTGGGCATTCCGGCCACAACCCGGCCGGCATCCGCGTGGGCGGCGCCAGCCAGAACCGCTCGGCGGTGCAGGTGGCCACCGAGCGCCGCTTTCGCAACCTGCGCACCGACCTTGTGCTCGATACCCGCCAGATCAGCCTCGCGCTGCGCAAACTTCGCGATCTGGCGCGCGAAGGCCGCGCCGACGAGCTCGATCTCGATGCCACCATCGAGGCCACCGGCAAAAACGCCGGCGACATCGAGCTCGTCTTTCGTCCCCCGCGCCACAACCGCCTCAAACTTCTGCTGCTGATGGACGTCGGCGGCTCGATGACCCCGCACACCCACCTCACAAGCCTGCTCTTCTCGGCGGCCAACCGCGCGCATCACTTCCAGGCCTTTGAAGCCTATTATTTTCATAACTGCTTTTACGAGACGCTCTACACCGACATGGAGCGCCGCCAGGGCAAACCCACCGCCGAGGTCTTAGCGGCGGTCGACGACTCCTGGCGCTGCGTGGTCGTGGGCGACGCGGCCATGGCCCCCACCGAGCTCACCGCCCCCGGGGGCGCCATCGACTATTACCACTTCAACGAAGAGTCAGGTTGGACCTGGCTCAACCGCCTGGCCGAGCGCGTGCCCCGCACCGCCTGGATCAACCCCGACGATCCGCGCTGGTGGGGAAGCTACACCACCCGCCAGATTGGCCAGCTTTTTGAGATGTTTCCCCTCACACTCGAAGGGCTCGATCAGGCCATTTCAGCCATTCGTTGATCCTCCTGCGATCAACAAATGGCCAGGGTGGTATCAATAACGCACCACCACCCCCGCGCTCTGCTCCACAGCGGTGGCCCAGCTGCGGAACTCCGGGTACGCCTCGGGCATCACCCGCTGACGCGGCAGCGCCACCTCAGCCTCCACCCGAAGCTCCCCACCCTCCAGCCAACTCCGACGCGCGTAGCTGCCGTTCGCACCCTCCAGATTAAGATCGGTGGCACGCAGCGTCGCCTCGTCGAGGTTAGCCCCCTCGGGCAGGCGCAGCCGTAAATCGTAGGTCTGGTAGCGCTCGTACCCCACGCGCATCGTCAACACTCGCCGGTCACGGGAGGCGTAGATGCTGGCGAGCTCCTCGCCAAAGAGCGTCGTGTCGATCACCCACGCATCATCGACCTGTCGGGCAAACCCCTCGCGGCTCAGCGAGATCTGCAGGCGCAGAGGCGCATCGACCTCCGAGGCATTTTGCACCTCGTACGCTTCGACCCGAGCGCCGCTGAAGAGCTCCTGCGCGATCGCGTCGATGTACTGATCGCGATCGGCCTCATCCTGGCGAGCACGCAACGCCCCGCGCACCCGCACCGCGCGCATGCCACCGTAGGTGTAGGTGGCCACCGCCCGCAGAGTGCCCTCCGCGTCGACCTCCCCCTCCACCGCGATCGCCCGCGAGGGGCGACGCTCCGCATCGCCCTCCACCCGCACCTCCTCGTAGTCGGCGCAGCTTACGCAGAGCGCCGGCTGGCCCTCCACATCTCCGTCGACCGTCCCGAACATCGCGTCGGGCCCGGCGGCCTCCAGCCACACCACAGCCTCACTCTCCGGGAGCACCACCCGCAGAAGTGGGCGCCGGTAGCGGCCAAAGTCCCCGACCGGATGGCGAGCATCGGGCTGCTCCTGGGCGCGCGCCAGATAGATCTCGGCATCAACGCCCATACGCTGATAGATCGTGCGCAGCACGACCAGCGGGCTGCCGCGGCCCAGCAGCACGGCGTGGTTCGCGTCGGTGGTCAGCGCCAGAGGGCTGGGCTGCGCAAACGCCTCCGATGCCTGGTAGAAGAGCTTCTCCACCTCCGCATCGCTGGCGTTTTCCTGCGCGTAAAGCGGGCGCCCCAGCCAGCGCGCGGCCTGCGTTTGAAGCGCCGCACCCACACGATCGCTGGCCATCAGCGCGTTGACCACGTAGCGGCGATCCGACTCGATCGCCCCGCCCTCCACGCCAACCCGGTACTCCTGCACCCAGGGCAGAAACTCCTCGCTCGACACACTGAGTGGCTCCGGGGTGGGCCGGCGCTGGTCGGTGGCCACAAAACGCACGCCCTTCACCCCGCCAATCTCCACCGGCTCGGAGCCGGGAGCCCCGTTGGCCGAAATGAACTCCAGGTCTTCGGACCCCAGAATCACGTATTCGCTGTGGCGTGTGGAGATATCGGCCATCCTGAAGAAGAAACGCATGCCCTCCACGTGGGTGCGAAACACCCCGGGGCCGTCGTGCTGCAGGTAGGCGACCTCGATCATATCGCCCGGCTCAAGCCCGGGCATACTCAGCGTGCCCTTGCCGGCGACCTCCTCGGGCACGCGCACCGCCCCCGACGCTTTGATCGTGCGCACGAGCACCTGGCGCGCCCCTCGCGGAAGCTCCACCTCGGCGTAGCGGTCGATCGCCCCGCGCGTCATCAGGCGCACCACCGTGTGGGTCAGCGTCCAGCTCGACCCATCCGGGAAGTAGCGCCGCGCGGCATAATCGAGCACGTAATACGCCTCATCGAGCGCCATGGCACCGGGCTCTCCCCCGCTCGGCAGGCCAACTTCCTGCCCCTCCCCTGCCGGAGCAACCGGCGCGCGGGCAAATTCGGCGCGCGCCGCGGCCAGCCCGTCGGGCATCGCCTCCTGGAGGGGAAGCTCCCCGTCGATCTCATGGATCATCCAGTCCACGCGGGCTGTCGATCCGTAGCGCTCGCGATCGCGGGAGAGCGCTGCGCGGGCCTCGTCGGTGCGCCCCAGGCTTAAGAGCAGGTCGGCCTCGGCGAGCCAAAGCCGCGTCTCCCAGGGCTGCGCCTTTCGAGCCGCGGCCAGCACCTCAAGCGCCCGCTCCTCCTGGCCAACGCCGCGTAAGAATCGCGCGAGCTCCACCTGCCGGGACACCTCCAGAGGCTGGCGAGCGGCCTGGAGTTCCAGCCAGGCCAGCTGCTCGTCGAAGGCGTCGCCGCGCGCCTGCACCCACTCCCCGTAAAGCGCGGGGCATGCCTCCCAACCTTCGGAGATCTCGGAGGGGTGCGGCGCATAGGAGCGCAGCGCATAGAGATCCTGCAACTTCTCGGCAGCCTCACAGTCGGCCGGATCAACCTCAATCACCTCGCGCCAGGCCTCTTCGGCCACCGCGCGCACGCCCTGGCCGGCCACATAGGCCGCCCAGGCCTTGAGCGGGCCGATATCGCGCAACCTCCCCTGCGCATCGATCGCCTGATCGCGGGCGGCCTCCAGCACCCGGCGGCGCTCCTCGTCGCTTCCGCCGCGGCGCAACCTCTGCTCCAGCGCCACGAGCACGCTTAAGAGCTGCGGTCGGAGCGCGTGGGCGCGGCGCACCGCCATCAGAGCTTCGGCGTCGCGCAAGTCGCCGGGAAGATCCCAGCGTGTGAGCACCTGCTCGGCCCTCAGCAACTCCGCCGGCGCCGGCAGCTCCCCCTCAAAACGAGCCTGCAGCGCACCTATAAGAGCCTCAAACGCCTCCGGCTCACCCGACTCCAGCGCGCTGACCGCCGCCCACCACAAACCCGAAACGCCGGCCTTACCGGGCGCGTTCGCCACGGCCCGAAGGGGCTCCACCTCCCAGCTTCGCTGCATCTTGCCAGCCACTTCGACAGGCTTCAGCTCCGGCCGCTCCCGCACCGGCGGCGTCTCCACAAAACGCACCCGCTCCTCCCCCAAAACCTTGCCCGCCGCAGGCACCACGCGCAGATCGAGCCGGTCGCGGTAGCCTGCCTCATAGGCCATCTTCACCAGCACCCGATGTTTGCCCGGCTTGAGCTTCAACGGGCGCACGTAGCGCCCCGACGCGTAGTCCTCTTCGCGATGCTCAAGCACGGGTGTTGTGCCAACCCAGACCTTCGTGGCCGCCGAGAAGTCCCCAAACATGGCGACTTCTTGCACATCCGCCCCGGCGACCTCGAGCGTTGCCTCCAGGTAATAGACGCCGCTCTCACCAAGCTCCAACCCCTGGCCAGAACGCTCCAGCGCCACGCGCTGCGTGGGCCGCCAGTTGGCCGGCGAGGGCCGCGCGATCTGCGGGCTGCGGTACTGATCGCCAAGCCAGCCGCTCTGCTCGGGCGAATACACCTCATCAAAATCCAGGAGCCGCCAGGGCGACATCAGCGGGCTGACGCGCCAGGCCATCGGCACCCCGGCCGCGCTCAGCGCAAAAGGCGCCATCGCATCACTTCGCTCCCAGCGCGCGTGCGCCACCTCCCAGGCCAGGCGGCTGAGCTCCACGCGCGTGAGCAACCCCTGCCCCTCGTAGCGCACCTGGCCCAGCCAGGCCTCCAGACGCTGTGGCCCCTCCACCACCTCATCGACCAGCTCCACAAGGCGCAGCGCCGCGTAGCGCTGCAGGGGGTGAGCCGGGTGGTCGCGCAGCATCGTCGAAAAGATGTCAAACGCTCGCTCTTTATCGCCCTCCCACAGCGCGATTTCCCCGGCGGTCAGCAGCGCCTCCACCCCGGCGTCGGCCTCAACCTCTCCAACCTCACTCGCCGCATCCGCGCCAGAAAGCCAGGTTTTGAGCGTCGCCTCCGCTGGCGAGCCGGCCTCAAAGCGCCACCCCTGCGGGGTGGCCGCTGGCGAGCTGGCGCAGCTCATCGCCAGCGCCGTCAGCATCGCGAGCACGAGCGCCCGCAGCATTCTCGAAGCGCTCTTCATCGCACACCTCCCTCACCCACAAGCCGAATCGTCTGATTGAGCGCCGTATGAAGTTCGCTCACAAAGGCGCGAAACGCCTCATACTCCTCGACCGGCACCCGCTGCACCTTGACGCTGAAATCCACCTCGACGACCAGATCGTCGCCGGCCGACGAATAACTCACCTGCATATCGCCGAACTTCGAGCGCACCTCCACATCCTCGGGCACCCGCTCCACCGCGCGGCCCGGGCCGAGCACATAGCGCACCTGGGTGCTCTCGGCGAAAGGCACGCGGAACATCCGATCCTGGCGCCGCGTGCTCTCGGCGGCGTACGCCCCCAGGGCATCTTCCGGTGCGGCCAGCGGATAGAGGTAGCCCTCACCATCGCCGCGCACCACATCGCCCAGCTCCGCCTCAAAACGCACCTTCGCCGGCGCGCCCAGAGTCTCAATGCCCTCGTAATCGGCGCGTGTGAGTGTGGCACCCGGGTAACGCCTGGCGAGCTCCCGCTCAAAGGCCTCATCGCGGCGTTGGGCATCTTCGAGAAGTTGGCGATAACGCACCGCCCGCGAGCCCACTGCCTCAACCTCTCCGCGCAGCACGGGGCGCTCCCCACGAAGATCGATCTCCAGACGCTGCGCGAGGTGATTTTGCTCCGGAGCATCGATCGGCATGGTCACCCAGCGGGTCTGACCGCCGTCTTCCACAATCAGCGCCTGGGCGCCCTGATCCATCGAGGTCAGCTCAAAGGCTCCGTTGTACTCGGCCGTCGCGTCCAGAAAGACATCGAGCCCGGGCACATAGGTCACCGCGTGGTTAAACACGTGCATGCTCGCCACCGACCCGTCGACTTCGCCTAAGCGACGCGTGCGCACGAGCACCATCTCGGCGTCGACGCCGGCCTCTTCGAGCATCACCTTGAGGAGCGCGGCCTTGTCTTTGCAGTCACCGTAACGGTTTTGCATCACCGCCGAGGTTCGGTAGGGCTTCCAGCCGTGAATGCCCAGCCCCACGTGCAGGTAGCGGGTGTTGCGGGCCACATAATCAAAGATCGCCTCGACCTTCGCCTCGTCGGTGCCCAGCCCCGAGGTCAGCCGGCCCACCTCTTCGCGGATGGCGTCGTCGACCACAAGCTGCTCCTCGATCAACTCCCACCACCAGCGCCCGATGGCGTCGTAGTCGGCTTTGTTGGAGACCATGATGTAGTCGTAAATCTCGGTATAACCGGGCTGATCTTGCTCGGTGTAGACCCGCGGCACCTCGCGCAGCTCAAAACTGCGCACCTTCATGCCCTCAACCGCCTCACCAGCCGGAGTGACGCCATCGCGAACCTCGTGGGCCAGCGCCGGCGGCCGAAAGTAGAGCTCCCAGCTCTCGGGGTAGAGCAGCGCGTAGCGCACCAGCGCGGCCGGTCGACCGTGCTGCACGTAGCGCACCGCCCCAAAATAGTCGCCGCGGAAGTTCTCATTGGCCACCTGGTGCACCACGTAGCGGTACTCCACCAGATCGCCCACCTCCACATTGCTGGCGCGCAGGTTGATCTGCTCGCGATCATTATACGTCGTCGACTGCTTGCGGGCCTGGCCGCTTCGCCACTCGTCGTAATCTTCGCTGAGCGTGCCGTCGGCCTTATGCACCCGCACGCCCACGACCTCCACGCGCTCATCGCCCGACTGAAAAGACACGCCCAGCTGCCGCGCGCTCTGGATGCCGCGCGCGTCGATCACCCGCTCCACGCGCTGCACAAAACGACGCGCAAGCCCGGTGGGGCCGACCTCGACGACAGCCTGGTCGATGAGGATGTCGTAGTCGTGGGGGCCGGGCGGGTGCGCCTCGGCCAGCGCGCGCACATCCTCCTCGATCCAGGCATCGTAGAAGTTCGCGCCGGGCGGGCGCATCAGCTCGGCGCGGGCGCGCAGAGCGCTGTCCTGGGGGCGCAGGCTCAAGGCCTGCTCCATCGCCTCGACCACCCCCGCCCGATCCTCCTGCAGAAGTCGCAGCTCGGCCTTACGCTCCCACAACGAGGCGTCGCCCGGGTCGCGGGCAATCAGCGTCTCGATGACACCTTCCGCCTCCCCCGGCTCACCGGAAACCTGCAGCGCCCGGGCCACCTGCAGCCCCCAGGCCGACGACCAGGGGTTTTTCGCCCAGCGCTCCCGGGCGATAGCCAGCGCCTCACTCAACTCCCCCTCGGCCATCGCCTCTTTCATCATCTCCCAGCGGTACGCGCCGGAGAATTGCGTGTGCTTAAGCACCGTCTCGCGCAGCGCGCGGGCAGCCCGACGATCGCCTGCGGCCTCCTGCGCATCGATCATCGCCCGCACCCAGGCCACAACCTCCTCGCGATCGCCCTCCTGAGGCCCCTCCCAGCCCTCCAGAAGCCTTAAAGCCTGCCCCTTAAGCCCACGAGCCTCATAGAGCTCAGCGAGGGCCAGGAGGGCTTTTAGCGAGCCCGGGCGCGCCTCCACAACTTCTTCGAGAATCGCGCGCTGGCGCTGCCACTCGGCGCGCGCGCTGCCCTCGCCATAGGCCGCGGCCAGCGCCAGCGAGACCCGCTCCCACAACGCTTCGCCCGAGGCCGTGAGCTCACGCGCGCGCTCCAGCAGGCTGACCTGCCGCCAGCGCTCCTCAAAGAGCGGCGAGGCCTCCAGCAGCACCTCGGCCTGCTGCACAGCGCTCAGCGTGCCGCGCTCCAACTCGGCGATCACCGAGCGGGCCACATCGCGCCATGGCGAGGCGCTATCGGCGGGTTGCAGACGCTGCCAGGCGGCCGCAGCGCGGATCCTGGCGAGCGGGCTCGCGCGCCGCGACGCCGTGGTTTCGCGTACAGCAACGAGTGCGCCGGCGCGCGCCTGGGGCGCAGTTTTGCTCATCGCCCCCGGCGCCACCTGCGGGGCCTCGGCACGATGCTCGACTCCGGCCACCGGCGTCCCCTGACCATCGAGCAGACGCGCCGACCACGCCAGGCTCCCCTGGCCGGTCGAGCCCAGCTTGACCACCACCTCGTGCTCCCCGGCGCTCAGGCGCACAGGCCAGCTCTGCACATCAAGCCCCGCGCCCCGCTCCCCATCATCGCCCCCCACCTCTCGTCCGTCGATCCACACCCGGTAGGCCCCGGCCGCCCCCACCACAAGCTCCCCGCGCAACGCCTCATCGAGCTGCACGCGGCTCGACAAAAACACCACCGCCGAGGTTGAAGGCGTCACAAAACTCCCCAGGCTGAACGCACAAAAATAATCGGCCGGCGCGAGCTCTCGCCAGGCCACCTCCCCAAAACGTCCGGCATAGGGTCCCTCAAGCTCCACCTGCGGCCCCACCTCCTCATAGAACCCCTGCATCGAGGGGTTCTCCAGCGGCCCGACCACAGACCAACGCGTCAGACACCCGGCCTCACTGGCCAAGGTCTCACCTCGCGCATCCCCGCGTTCTAAGCGGGCGCGAGCAAGCTCACGCTCGACCGCAAACGCCACCACCGGCCAGCGCGACGCCGCACGCGCTGCGCGCTCAAGCTCGGTCTCATAGACCTCAGGGGCCACCATCCCCCGCTCCTCGTCGAGCTGGTAGGCAAGCCCCAGCGCCTCCCCCTCAAAGCGGGTCGCCTCCAGCGCATCGACCCTGCGCGCAAGCTCCTGCGCTCCGCCCTCGGTTGCAGTCGCCTGCGCCCAAACCGTCGCGCTCAAAAGGCACAGAAGTGCCCCGCTCATCGTCGCCCCAACCCTCGTGCCAACTCTCATCGCCGCTCTCTCGATAGAACTTCGCAGGACTCGCTCACATGCACCTCGCCAGGCTGGCTGCAGGCCCACGCTCCTGGCCACAACCACACACCCTCCCCCGGATCTTCCAGCCCATCAACGCCCGGCCCGAAACCTTACTCCGCCGCGCGCCCCGCCCACCACGACACGCCCACGGCCACCACAGCGGCGATAAGCGCCGCCATCCAGCCCGTCAGCGTATCGTCACCGGGCGCGCCCCCGCCCGTCTTCGAGGTCTCCTCCGAGGCCACATCGACCTCCTCCACCCCCACGCCCTCCTCCACCGGGAGGTTCACCACATACGTCGGAAAAGACACATCAAAGACCATCGGCCAGACCCGGTCGCCGGCCTGCGCGCGCCCCACATGCCGATAGCCCCCGGGCCCCTCCATCATCACCCGGTTCTCCAGGGTGACGGCCAGCGCGCCCGGCTCACAGCGCGAAGCCACATGCAGATGCACCCGACCGTCCTGCCCCATAAGGTTCACAAAACGGGAGTCTTCCAATGTGCAGGGCGCCTCGTCGGCCCAGACGCGCAGCCGGCGAACCATATACGACTCCAACTCCTCGGCCCCCTCCTCAAGGTGCGCGCGCTCAACCTCCTCGCCATGCCCCACCCACCCCAGATGATGGGCCAGATCGCCTGCCGAGATGCTCACCAGCTGCTCGACGAGCCCGCTCTCCCTGTCGATCTCCACCAGGTGCGTGCTCTCATCGCTCTGGTGGGCGTACGCCGAGGGCATCCCAAGCAAGAGTCCCACCACCATCGCCCCACCCGCATAAACGCTTGCCCATCGGCTATTTTCAAGTCTCAACGTCTCCCCCGCTCCCTCTCAAAAATATACACTGCACCTCCCTCACATGCGCAGACCAGTCGTCGTGTTGAAAGCGTAAGCGCGTGAATCGGCGCCGGCACCTGCACCTCCTGCACCGGCTCGCCAACGCCGGGAGCGTAGATGAGCATGCGCCCGTCTTCGCCGCCGGTCACAAGGTAGCCGTCTTCGCGGTAGGCCAGCGCGCGCCCCTCGCCATGATGACCTTTAAGTTTGCGCGGGCGGCTGTCGCCCTGGCGCATCACGCGCACCGCCCCGCTGGCCTCCACCCAGGCGACTTCCCCCTCGAAGGTGGCCAGCGCCATCACGCGGCCCTGCCCTTCGAGCTGGTCGATCAAGAAGCCCTGCGGGTTCCAGAAACGCACCTGCCCGTCGGCGCTGGCGCTGATCACCCCGCGCGCCCCAAACGCCACCGCCGTCACCGGACTCGCGTGTGGGGCGAGCCTGCCCACGCACTGGCCGCGCTCCAGATTCCACACCCGGACGCGTCCCTCCTCATTGCCGGTGAGCACTCGGCGGGCGGCCACGTCCACGGCCGCACAGCGAAGCGCGCTGTCGCCGGTGGCAATGGTCGCCTCGGCCACACGCGAAGCTTTGCCCAGCGCGGCCCGGGGCAACATCCACATCCAGAGCTCGCCAGACTCGGCCACCCCGCAGAGTGAGGCCTCATCGACCAGAAACGAGAGCGCGACCAGCGGGCCTCTAACCTCGAACTTCGTCTCCAGCTCACCGCGGGCCTGCCACAGCGTCAGCTCCCGGCTCGCGCCGCAGAGCGCCATACGCCGGCCGCTCTCCACGCTGGCGAGCATCAGCGGGCCGCGCTCCTCAACGCGAAGCTGTCGGGCCGGCGCATAATCGCCCAGCGCGCCGACTTTGCGCTTCAAGATGGCCATGCCCGGCGCGGCCGCCGTGGCCCGATCCCAGAACTCTTCGAGCCCCAGGCTCAGCCGCTGTGCGCCTTCCTGTTGCGAGGCCGCCGCAACCTCAGGCACCACAAGCTCATCTTTGCGCGCGGCCTGCCCGGGCTGAAGGCGCGAGGAGACCTCCGAGTCGGCTGCGCCTATCAGGGCCTCCGGCACGCTCTGCGCGCTGGTTGAGGCGTCGCCCAGAGTCATCTCCGGCAGGGCCTCTTCGCCGCGCAAGATCCCGCGCACATGGTCGCTGACGTTGCTGCGCCTGGTCGCTTCCGCCTCACTCTTATGCTGACCCCGCCCCTGGGTCTTCTCTCGCCGCGCAAACGCGCTCAAATCCTGCGCGCGCGTCAGCTCTCGCTCAGGCCCCGGGTCGCGCACCCCACCGGGCGCGTTGAAAAGCCCGCCCCACATCTGCGTGGAGTTTCCATAGTTCTCATCGACCTCAGCCTCGCTCTCCTCGGCCACCGGATCGAGCGTGGGAGCGACTGGCTCATCTTCCTCAAAGACCGGCACCGTCCCCGGATCAAGCGCGGCGGGCTCAGAGACCTCGCGCGCAGGCACGCCGCGGCGGGCGGTGCGGTGGGAGCTGCGCTCCTCGGCCCATGGCGAGGAGCCGGCCACCGGAGGAAGCGCGTCGGCGTCGAGCATCTGCGTGGCCGCGTCGCCATCAAAAGACGCATCCTGCTGATTTTGCTCGACTTTTATCGACTCCGCCGCATCCCGCTTCGCCTCACTGGCGGCCGTCGGCCAGCGTGGCGCGTCGTCTTCGTCGCGTTCTTCGCGCTCGTCGCGCACCGCCGAGCCCAGAAAGGAGGTCAGCGTGCGCGCCCCGGAGACCTCCCCGGGCCGCTCGCTCACGGCGAGCTCTCCGGAGCGCTCCACCACCGGCGCCGCGTCCTCATCGTCCACCACCTCACTGCCCGGCGCGGCCTCATCAAGAGGCTCGGTCCCCGCGCCGACGGCCTCCTCCCCGCTGACGCTGGCGGCGACCTCCGGGTGCACCTCAATGCGCCCGGTGACGTCGTCCGCTCGCAGCGATTTAAGCCCTGGCGAGGTCACAGGCGCCTCATCCCCCACCTCCGAGGCGGCGGCCAGCGCTTCGACTTCGGCCACACGCAGCTCATGGGTGCTGTCCGCCCCCGAGGTTTCCGGCAAGTCCTCGTTCTCGTCCTCGACGGAAGGCTCGATACCCTCAGCCGACTCAGAATCTCCCGCGTCCCCGCCGCTCTCAGCCTCCTCCGGCGACGACGCCCCTGCGACCTCCGGCTCCGAGACATCTTCGTTCAACGCCGGCGCCGAGGCCGCGTTTGCCTCCTCGCCAGCCGACGCCTCATCGCCCTCATCCCCGCTTGCCATGCCAACTTCTGCGGCATCGCTCTCTGCCGGCGCCGGTTCAACCTCCGGCGAAGCAGTCTCCGCGGCGGGCGGCGCCTCCTGGCTTTCAACGTCACCAAAGGCCCCGAACACCTCGTCAAAAGCCAGGTCGTCGGGCACCAGATCGGCGATGGCGTCGCCCGGCTCAATGGGCACCGGGTTGTAGTCCGGATCCACCCCGACCGGTTTGGGTGCCTCATCGGCCTGCGCTTCACCGCGGGTTGAGGGCGCCGCGCTCCGGACCACCTCGGAGGGCAGATCAAAGGCCTCCCCCATAATATCCAGCGGATCGCTCTCGGCGTCGGCCGCGGCACCGACCTCGTTTTGCTCGGCTTGCTCGGCCTCCTCCTGCCTCAACTTCAGCGTGGCCGCTTTGAGCCGCGCGCGCAGCGAGCGTTTGACGGTCGATTTAATCTCAGGTTCGGGCTCGGGCTCAGGTTCAGGCTCCGACTCCGGTTCCCCATCCTCAGTGGCCGATGAGGCAGGCGCCGCCTCAACCTTTTCGACATGCTCAACCTTTTCCGCCACGTCCGGCTCGGAAGGCTCGACTTCCACGACCTCCGAGATCGCATCGCGCACCAGATTGCTCAGGCCGGCCCGCGACGCGTCCAGCACCACCGGCGCCTCGGGGGAGGGCTCAAAGATCGAGGAGAACACGCCTTCATCCACAAGATCGTCGGCCGCCCCTTCAAGCTCAATGCCTTCGGAGGGCTCGTCTTCCGCCCCTTCGGCCTCGTTCGCTTCAGCCTCCGCATCGTCCGCGCGCGGCGTGGCGAGCGCCGGCTCGGAGTGCTCTTCGAGGATGGCCAGGGAGGCGGCGTCCGCCGCGGCCAGCCGCTCTACGCTCTCCTCAAGATCGCCGGTGGCCTCGTCGAGCGCCGCGACCTCAACGTTTTCGTCGGGCTCGACAGGCATCTCCGCCGGAGGCGACGCTTCGGCCGAAGGCGCAGACTCGGAGTCGGCGCTCGCGCCCACAAGCCCCACCTCGGTGAGCTCCCCGCCGCCTTCGGGCTCACTGATTGGCCCGGACTCGCTGATCGCCGCGCCCGGCCCCATCGCCGGCGCGTCGCTCTCCCCCTCGAGTGAAGCTTCCGGTGAGGCCTCGATCTCCCCGCCATCCTCGGTGGGCGGAAAGACCTCGGGCTCGCTCAGCGCATCGGCCGCGTGCGGAGCCACCTCGGCTTCGCTCGCGCGTGGCGAGTTGGACGCTGGCGAGGTGGCGGGCCGCTCGAACATGCCGCTGTCGGGATGCTCGTTGCTCCAGCTGTTAAACCAGGAGTCGGAATCGCCGACCTCCCCCACCTCGCTGAGCGCGTCGAGGGCATCTTCCAGGGCGTCGAGCTCCGCGTCGAGATCGTCGAGGGGGTCGGGAGCATCGCTCGAAGGCGCCTCCCCACCACCGACAGATTCCCCTTTATCTTCAAACACATAACCCGACCCGGGGTCATCCAGAGAAGCCTCACCGGCGGCCTCCCCCTTCCCCTCGGAGCGCGCCGCACCCGGCGATGTAGGAGAGGCGTTGGAGACTTCCGAGGTCTCGGAGACTGCTGAGACTTCGGAGATCTTCGAGCCCTCGGAGCGCGCCTGAGCCCCCTCGGAGTCTTCGCCAAAAATACTGCGGGCCGAGGCCATCGCCTCGTCCATCATCGCCAGCGCGGTGCGGTGCACGCCGCTCTGCCAGCGCTCTCCGCGTCCGTCGAAGCGGCGCACCGTGGCGGTGGCCAGCTCCTCCTCATCGCCGGGTGCGCCGACGCGGGTGGTCTCGGCGCCCACCCCGAAGGAGGCCAGGTCGAAACTTCCACCCAGCTCGAAGCGCTCCACCGGCGCGCGTCCCAGCACCACCTCGCAGCGCATCGTCTTGAGCGACCACAGGCGAGCGGTGCCGTCGCTTGAGAGGCTCGCCAGACGCCCGCGCCCCAGCCACACCATCTCGGTGACCCAGTCGGCGTGCCCGCTGAGCACGCCTTCGAGCTGGCCCAGGGCCCAGTCCCAGACGGTCAACCGCCCGTCGTAGCTTGCGGCCACCACCAGGGTTGTGCGCGGCACAGCCATCAGGCGCACGACATAGTCGGTGTGAAAGCCCATCAAAAAGCGGGGCTTGAGCGGGGTGGCGCCAAAGACCCCCACGCAATTATCCCAGGAGGCGCTGACGATCACCGCGTCGCCGCCGGCCCAGCACACGTCGTCGACCCAGCCGGCGTGATCAAAACGCACGGCCTCCAGAGGCTCCTCGGCCTCCAGATCCCAGAGGTAGACGCCGTTATCCATGCACCCGCTGACCAGGCGGCGATGATCCTCGGAGAAGGCCAGCGCCAGGGGCCAGCCGCCCGAGCCGCGAAGCTCGCGCTGAGGTTTCAGCGTTTCGTCGTCGCCGAGCTCGGTGGACCAGATCACGATCAGGCGATCGCGGGCCGAGCTGGCCAGGCAGGCGTCGTCCTGCGAGAAGCTCAAGACCTCGATTTTATCGCGATGGACCGCGCCACGGGCCAACTTCGGGGCGCTCTCGCCATGGAGTTCCAGGAGCAGCACCTCGCCAGACTCGGCGCCCATGGCGAGCCGGGGGCGTTTCGAGTTACCCCGGTGGTGGGCCGCACAGACCAGCCTCAAGCCGGTCTCGATGCGCCATAACGAGCGCACGGTAGCCTCACTCCCCTCTTCAATCAGTCCGCCCAGATCCCAGCCGGCGACCTCCCCGCCGCTGAGCACGGTGACCAGCACCTGCCCCTCCAGCGCAAGCCCCACGACCTGGCCCACCCCGTCGAGGCGCAGCTCTCCGGCGGCCGCTTCTTCGCGGGGGCCGCTCTCGGCGCTCGCACCGGGCTTCGCTCTCCAGATCTGCACCGGCGAGGAGCCTATCGCGATGGCGAAAAGACTCGACTCGGGGTCGTGGGCGTACAAGGGGCGCTGCACCATATCCCTCTACCTTCTACTGCGACGACACGCGCTTCGACGGCGAAGCCACGCCCCCCACCCGACGCTGCCGGCGGTGCCAGGCGCTTTTAGCGCGTGGCCTACGCCGCCACACAGCTGTGGGGACGGCGAAACTCTACGACATCGCCCCCACGCTGAAAAGACCGCCGCAGCCCCGGGCTCTGCAACTCCCCCTCGACACCGGCCCCGCACTCCGCTTGAATAGGGCGCATCGCCCCACCGTCTATCGCTGACCATGACTCGCCACACACCTCCCCCCCGACGATCGAGCTTCCCCTATGTTTTATGCGCCCCGTCGGCATGTTCTTACCCCTTTGCATCTGCTGGCGCTGCTGTGCGCGCTGCTCACCTTAAGCGCCTGCGAGCAGCTCCAGCAGGTCGCCGAGTTTGTCGACTCCATCAGCACCGGCGCCCCCTGCGAGAGCGGCCTGGAGTGCCTGGGCGGCTATTGCCTCGACGAGCAAGATGGCTATCCGGGTGGCTACTGCTCCGAGCTCAGCTGCGAAGAGGAGGGCTGCCTGGGATTTTCATCGGAGTGTCTGGTGCTGCCCCTGGCTGGCGAGGCCGCCTGTTACGAGCGCTGCGATCGTGACAACAGCTGCGAGCGCGCCGGTGAGGGCTACGCCTGCACGCTGGTCGACGACACCCCGGTATGCCTTCCGGCCGACCTGGCTGTGGGCAGTGAGCCCGGCAAACCCGGCGCCCCCTGCACCAGCGATGTGGCCTGCGAGGAGGGCCTGACCTGCCTGACCAACCTCTACGGCGGCTACTGCGCCAGCATCGGCTGCAACCCCGACCAGGGCTGCGACGACGGCGCCTGCGTTACGCTCAACCCGGAGGCCGAGGCCGACGACGTGGTCTTCGCCTGCATGGCCGCCTGTGAGAGCGACCAGGACTGCCGCTTTGGCTACAGCTGCCTGGCTAATGACGAAAACGAGCCGGCCTACTGCCAGGAAAACGAGCAGTCCGAAGGCCCCCGCAACCCCGATGGCGCCGACGATGGCGAGCCCTGCGGCGCCAACCTGGGCTGCAAGGGCGGAAGTTGCATCCGCGAGGTTGAGAAAGACAATGGCGAGGTCTCGTTTCCGGGCGGCTACTGCACCACCCGCTACTGCAGCGATGATGAAGACTGCAACGGCGGCATCTGCCTGGTGCAAAACAACCATCCCACCTGCATGGCCGGCTGCGCCACCGACGCCGACTGCCGCCAGGGCTACAGCTGCCGCACGGGGCGCGAGGGCCGCTCCTTCTGCGACTCCACCACCGCCCCGCCCGAGATCGACACGAGCGGCGCCCCGGCGCTGGAGCTCGTCTGCGGCTCACAGAAAACCTACGACGTTGAGGTTGATGCCGGCGCGGTAGGATTTTTGCTCACCCCCTTTAACCCGGGCGGCCTGGCCATTGAGCCGCGCACGCTGCGCCGCCCCGATGGCTCCACCCTCAACATCCAGAACGACTATGCGTTTCACGCCATCAACCCGGCGATCCTCACAAGTCTCGCGCCGATGCTTTTCCCGGCCACCAACGACACAAGCCTGGCCAACACCTTTGGCGGGGGCACCTACCAGATGGGCGTGGCCTCCAACGCCTCGGAGACCTGCCACTACGTCATCGCCCAGCCCTCGGCCGGGCGCACCTTGCGGCTGCGTTTCTACCTCATAGGCGTGCCCGGCTTGAGCGCGGCGACCGCCGCTTCCAACCGCGATCTTCAGGAAGCCATCGCCACCATGGCCACCATCTACGATGCGATGAACATCGAGGTGGAGGTCGCCGCCTACGAAGAACTCTCCGACGAGCTCACCGACTCGTACAGCATCGTCCGCACCCTGGACGACGCCTTCGATCTGGTCGCCCTCTCGGAGGCGCCGGGCACCACGCTCGATGAGAATCTGGTGGTCAATGTCTTCCTCATCGACGACTTCGCCGTGGAAGACTCCCCGGGCTTGCTGGGCATCTCGGCGGGGCTTCCCGGAGCGGCCGGCCTGCACGCCAGCCCCGCCTCCGGCCTTGTCTTCTCGACGGCCGGCCTGGGCGAAGACAACGCCACCATCGGTCAGATCCTGGCGCATGAGGTCGGCCATTACCTGGGCCTTCGCCACACCACCGAACACCTGGGGAGCGCGCAGGATCCCATCACCGACACACCCAGCTGCCTCTTCCCCAACCTGGGCTATTTCTGCGACGACGCCGAAAACTTCATGTTCCCCTTCTCGCTCGGCCCCGACCAGCGCCTGACAACCTCCGGCCAGTCCTTTGTGCTGAGGCGAAACCCGCTGGTGCGTCCCTGAAGCCTCACCATTGAATGCGGAGCGCGTGCGGCCGGTCTTACCCTCGCTCGCCACGCGACCTCACCCTCTTGCCCACAGCCCTTCCCGGGGATCTTTTATGTATCCGACACCACGCCAGACACTCGCCACCCTGCTGCTCCTGGTCGCGACTCTACTGAGCGCTCCGGCCGCCGCGCAGTCCTCACCGACCCACGGCGACCACGACCAACCCGCCCGCCCCGGGCTCAATGACCCGGCGACCGACACACAAAACGCCCCCCACGCCCGGGGCGCTGAAAGGCTGGCGTTTTTACTCTCCGGTTTTGAACATGTTCCCGATCGCCGGGAGCTCGACCAGGTCGGAAGCCCCGCCGAAGTTGTCGGCTGGCTCAACGCCTTTCTGAACGATCCGGAGGAGCGCGCCGTGATCCGCCTGCGCGCCCTCGATCTCCTCAGCCTCTACGCCAGCGAGGAGGCCCGCGTGCCGCTCTCCAGGCTCGCCGCTGCCGACCACCGCGCCGACGACCACCCGCTCAACGCCTCGGTCCGCACCCGCGCTCAGGCGCGCCACCGCGCACTCACCGCCCTGGCCCGAAACGATCACCCGCAAGCCTTCGATATCTGGCGCGACGCCCTGAAAAGCGACGACATCCAGATCCGCATCACCGCCATCGGACTTTTGCGCCGCCACGCCCCCGAGCGCGCCCTGCCGCACCTTGAGCAGCTGGCCACCGAAGACACGCGTCCCGCCGTGCAACGCGCGTTAAATCGCCCGATCGGGGGAGCCTCTAACGCCCCCTCGCGTCTTATCCCCTGAACGCCCAACCTCCCAGAATGCTTTGAGCTTTATCACTCCGGCTGCCCCCTTTCCCCGGGCATAAGATCGACGCCCACCGGGTTGCCTGCACCGGGTAACTTCAGTATCCTCAACACCGCTGATGTCCCCCTTAGAATAATGTGTGATCTTCGCCCGTATCCTCCTCGTTGACGGGCCCGCGTGCCGCATAACCTCGGTGCGCCCCTTAAACCCGCTGCTGACGGCGACCTGATGACCGACGATCATCCCTACGACCACGACGATCTCTCGGAGAGCTCCGAGGCGACCATGATCGTCGACGCGAACACACTTCGACAGGCCCGCGCTCAACAAAAGCAGGGTCGGGACCAGGCCTACCTCATCGTCATCTCCGGCCCCCACACCGGCAAGATGTTCAAGGTCGACAAAGACCAGGCCACCCTGGGTCGCTCCTCCCGCGCCGAGCTCCACGTCAACGACGTGGGCATCTCGCGCAACCACGCCCGCATTATCACGTATGGCGAGGACGTCTTTGTGGAGGATCTCCAGAGCGCCAACGGCACCTACCTCAATGGGGACCGCCTCTTGAAGCGTCAGCAGCTCAAAGACGGCGACAAGATCACGCTCGGCTCCACCACCATCCTCAAGTTCACCTACCACGATGAGCTCGAGGAAAATTTTCAAAAGCAGATGCTCGACGCCGCCCTGCACGACGGGCTGACCGGCATCTACAACAAGAATTACCTGCTCAATCACCTCTCCACCGAGCTGCCCTTCGCGCTTCGCCACGGCACCTTTTTGAGCGTGGTCATGTTCGACGTCGACCACTTCAAGCCGGTCAACGACACCTACGGCCACCTCGCTGGCGACATGATCCTCAAGAACCTGGCTGAGATCACCTCCGGGGTCCTGCGCACCGAAGACGTCTTCGCCCGCTACGGCGGCGAAGAATTCACGATCGTCTGCCGCGGCACCCCCGTCGACCAGGCCCAGGCCCTGGCCGACCGCGTGCGCATGGTGATCGAGCGCCACGACTTCGTCTTTGAGGGCACGCGCATCCCCATCACCATCAGCCTGGGCGTGGCGGGCCTGCCCCACCACACCGCCCGCACCCCCGAGGAGCTCATCGGTCTTGCCGACCAGGCCCTCTACGACGCCAAACGCGGCGGTCGAAACCGGGTGGGGGTGGCGCCTTTTTGAGGGCGCTGCGCGCTAGATAACGCGATGAAGCAACGAAAAACGCCCGGGCGATAGCCCGGGCGTTTTTCGTTTAGCTTCAATAACTTACTACAGGCGTTTGGCCACTCACCTGCCTCACCGGCACCCTCGGCGGCGTAGGGTGGTTCGGAGCGTGGCGGGTTTATTATGAATCGCGACCACGAGCGTTGTTCGTCATATTCTGGGATATGTGGCGGACAAAACGTTTTGTCGCTCACGGGTGCGCGACAATGGCGTTTGTCACTCACAGAACCCGAAAGATGGCGGACAAATCTCGTTGTCTTCCATCGGTGAGCGACAAGCCCCTTTGTCACCCACGAAACGCAAAATGTGACGGTCAACGCGTTTTGTCGTTCATGGACGAACGACAAACGCGTTTGTCACTCACAAAACACGATCGATGACGGACAACACGTTTTGTTGCTCATATATGAGCGTCCAGGCGGCGGTGACGAACGCTCCCTGAACTCCGCCCGCCTCCCCACCCATTTTCTTGCCCCCCACCCACCTCCCGGTACTCTGCCGGGGCCATGCATCCTTTACTCGCACATATCCATCCGGCCCTTCGCACCGCACTGCTGGCCTGGCTGACAAGCCGGGCGGCGTTGTGGGCGGCGCTCTTGCATACGGGCACCTGGGAGACGCTGCGCCTCTCGGAGTCGTCGCCCATCTCCGGGGTGATCAGCCACGTCTTCAACGTCGCGCTGCAGACCGCGCCGGCCGGCGCCGGCACCGCCGCGCTCACGCTCGCCCCCTGGGTGCTGCTGGAGCTTGCAACGTTGTGGGCCGCGCTGTGCGTCTACCGTTTTGCCCGCAACACTGAGCTGCCCCAGGTCGCCGAGCGGGCGGTGTGGCTGTGGTGTTTTAATCCTCTGCTCGCGCTTAACGCCACCGACTGGACCACCTCGATGGCCGCCGCGCTGGGCGCCGGCGCCATCGCCTCGATGGTCACCTACGCGCCGCGTCGCGGAGCCTTTGCGGCGCTGGTGGCGATGGGACTGCGCCTGGAGTTTGTGGTGATGTGGCCGGCGATGATGATCGCCGGATGGAAGGCGCACCGCCCCGGAAAAGATCCTCAGGACACGCCCTGGCTGGGCGCGGTGGTGCCGCCTGTAGCCTTTGCGGGCTGGATGGCCGTGGCCTGGCATACCGGCCAGCTGCGCCATCTTCATGGCGATGCCGCCTGGCGCGACTTTGGCGCGCTGAGCTTGCCCGCAACACCGGAGGTGCTGCTGCTGGCCTGCGCGCTGGGCGCAGCACTGCTCGCCATGCGCTACGCCTCGCGCCACCCGGCCTGGTATCTGCTCGCTGCGCTCCCGGCGCTGGCCTGGCCCTTTTTGCAGGTGCCGGCGGCCTTTGCTGCGGTGACCTTCGCCTGGGCCCTTCCCACGGCGGTGCATCTGGCGCTGGCCACCGACGACCGCGCCGTGGAGCGCCCCCTCTTCGCCGGCTTGATCATTGCGTTTATGCTATGCTTGCCCGGCATCTCCATCGGGGCGATCTAGCCTTTTACGCGCGACAACCTTTTGCCGCGCCGCACTCCCCCCACCACCGAGGCCTTATGGCCACCGACCCCACCACTCGCCACCGCGCCATTGAGCGGGTGTTACGCTCTGGCGAGGAACAGCAACGCCAACACCTCGACGACCTCCTCGTCATTGAGGAGCCGATGGAGCTGCGCATCGACTACGCCATCGCCGGCAAACGCGCCTCGCGCAGCCTGGCGATCACGATGCGCACCCCCGGCGATGACGAAGATCTGGCCCGCGGATTCCTGCTCACCGAGGGCATCATCAACTCCGAGGCCGACCTTTTAAGCCTCAAGCGCTGCACCGACGGCCAGGGCGAAGAGAGCCCCAACATCTGGCGCGCCACGCTTGCGGAGGGCTGCAACTTTGATCCGGGCAAGCTGCAGCGCAACTTCTACAGCACGTCGAGCTGCGGGGTCTGCGGCAAGGCCTCGCTTGATGCCCTCCACCACCAGGGTGTGATGCCGGTAGCCGATGGCCCCGCCATCGACGCGGAGCTTCTTCTGCAACTTCCCGAGCAACTGTGCGCCGCCCAGGCAACCTTCGATCGCACCGGCGGCCTGCATGCCTGCGCCCTCTTCAACGCCCGGGGCGAACTTCTCGATCTTGCCGAAGATGTCGGCCGCCACAACGCGCTCGACAAACTTCTGGGCCGCGCGCTGCGCCGGGGCCAACTTCCCCTTGGCGATCGCATCCTGCTTTTGAGCGGTCGGGCGAGTTTTGAGCTGATTCAGAAGTCGCTCGTGGCGGGCATCGGGCTTGTGGCCGCCGTCGGCGCGCCCTCCTCGCTTGCCGTCGACCTCTCGGATACCTACGCTCAGACGCTGGTGGGCTTTCTGCGCGACGCGCGCTTTAACATCTACACCCACCCCCGGCGCCTGACCTGATCGTTTCGATCAGGAATCCCCCCCCAGCCAGAGAGAGCAGTACGATGAGCGACGACCCCACGTCCAAAAATCTGCCGGCCCCGACCACGTCGGACGACCTCACCGACTATAAAAAAGCCGCCGGCGGCCTCGACGCGCTCATCTCCACCACGCGCAAAGTCCTGGAGCAGCCGGGCCTGATTCGCGGCACGCGCGCGCTGGCCAGCCTCAATCAGACCGAGGGTTTTGATTGCCCGGGCTGCGCCTGGCCCGACCCCGACGACCGCTCCACCTTTGAGTTCTGCGAAAACGGCGCCAAAGCCGTCGCCGACGAGGCTACGCGTTTTAAAGTCGGCCCCGGTTTTTTCAACGAGCACAGCATCACGGAGCTCCGCGAGAAGTCGGATCACTGGCTCAACAAGCAGGGTCGCATCACCCACCCGGTGGTGCGCCGCGAGGGCTCTGACCATTATGAGCCCATTGAGTGGGACGAGGCGTTCGCCTTGATAGGAAAGTCACTCAAAGAGCTCGACCACCCCGACCAGGCGATCTTTTATACCTCGGGGCGCACCTCCAATGAGGCGGCCTTCCTCTACCAACTTCTGGCCCGCCAGCTTGGTACCAACAACCTGCCGGACTGCTCGAATATGTGCCACGAATCCAGCGGCACGGGCATGAACGAGTCACTGGGGGTGGGCAAAGGCACGGTCTCACTCGAAGATGTCGAGACCACCGACGCGCTCTTTATTTTCGGGCAAAATCCCGGCACCAACCACCCGCGCATGCTCAGCGCGCTGCAGGCCGCCAAACGCCGCGGCGCCACCATCGTGGCCATCAACCCGCTCAAAGAGCCCGGGCTTGTGGCTTTTCAGCACCCCAAAGAGCTCTACCGTCGCCCCACCGATCTGGCCGACCATTACCTGCAACTTCGCACCGGCAGCGACGTCGCCCTCCTGAAAGGCCTGATGAAATGCCTGCTCGCTGCCGAAGAGGAGCGCCCCGGCGAGGTCCTCGATCACGATTTTATCGCCCATCAGACCTCGGGCTTTGAGGCTCACCGCGCCGACCTTGAGGCCACCTCCTGGAAGACGATCCTCGAAGAGACCGGCCTGACGCGCGCCCAGATTGAGGCGGCGGCAAAGGTCGCGATTGAGGCAAAAAGCCTGATTGCCTGCTGGGCGATGGGGCTCACCCAGCACAAACACGGGGTGACCAACATCCAGCAGGTCGTCAACTTCCTGTTGATGCGCGGCTTTATGGGCCGCCCCGGCTCGGGCGCCTGCCCGGTGCGCGGTCACTCCAACGTGCAGGGCGACCGCACGATGGGCATCTGGGAAAAACCCACCGACGCTTTCCTCGACCGCCTGGGCACGCGCTTTGGTTTTGAGCCCCCGCGCGAGCATGGCTTTGATACCATTGCCGCCATTGAGGCGATGGAATCGGGCAAGGCCCGCGTCTTTATGGCCATGGGCGGCAACTTCGTGATGGCCGCCCCCGACACCGAGCGCACCGCCCGGGCGATGGAGCGCTGCGAGCTGACGGTGCAGATCTCCACCAAACTCAACCGCTCGCACCTGCGCACGGGAGGCACCGCGCTGATCCTGCCCTGCCTGGGCCGCACCGAGCGCGACATGCAGGCCGGCCGACCGCAATTTGTCACCGTCGAAGATTCGATGAGCGTGGTGCGCGCCTCCCGCGGCCATCTTCCCCCGGCCAGCGAAGCGCTCTTAAGTGAGCCCCGCATCGTCCAAAAAATCGCGAAGGCCTCCTTCGACGCCGAAACCTCGCCGGTCGACTGGAACCTCTTCGATGGCCCCTACGATCCCATCCGCGACGCCATCGCCGAGGTCATCCCCGGGTTTGAAAAGTTCAACCGCCGCATCCGAAAATACCCCACGGGCTTTTTGCTGCCCAACGGCGCGCGCGAGCGCGACTTCAAGACGAGCACCGGACGCGCAAATTTTGTGGTCAGCCCCATCGAGCCCATGGTGCTTGATGAAGGCCAGCTGATCATGATGACCATCCGCTCCCACGATCAGTACAACACCACCGTGTATGATCTGAACGACCGCTACCGCGGCATCGCCAACAAACGACGCGTGGTCTTACTCAACCCCGACGACATCAATGCGCGGGGGCTGAGGGTGGGGCAAAACGTCGACCTCTTCAGCCATTTTGAGGGGGAGGAGCGTCGCGCCGATGGGTTTGAAATCGTCGCCTACGACATCCCGCGCGGCTGTGCGGCGACCTACTTCCCCGAGGCCAACGCGCTGGTGCCTCTGGGGCAATACGCCCGAAAGAGCCGCACGCCGGCCTCCAAATCGGTGGTGATCAGCCTGAAGGCCCCGGCCTGATTCAAAGCCTGTTCAGTTCTTGAACAGGCTGCTTTTTCCCTCCTCAACGCGCCTCCTGGTTATCGATCATCTCGCGGGTCTCATCGTAGGCGCGCTCGGCGGCGGCCTGCGCCTTAAGACGCACCTCGCGGGCTTTCTGCGGCGAGATGCGCTCGAGCAGCCGCATCTCCATCTCCACGTCGCGCACCTCACGGGTGGCCTCCCCGCCGCGCTCCTCGCGCATAAACTGCCAGGCGCAGCGCTGCGCGCCGGCCGCCCGGCTGTACACCCCGTAGCGCTCCTCCATCAAGGGGCCGCGGGACCGCCAGCCGGTGCGCACCTCCAGCGCGCTCAAATCGATGCTCACCCCCTCGAAGCCCTCCTCCCAGAGGTGCTGCTCTGCCCAGGGCAGGAGCGCGCCGCAGCCCAGCGGGTAGACCATCGCACGCACTCCCTGTTCAAGGTGCGCCTGGTAGGTCTGATCGCGCACCTGGCGAGCGTAGCGCTCCGGGGCGCTCACACACCCCGACAATCCCACGACCACCATGGCGACGACCACCACCCACGCTGGCTGCCTGCGACTCTCACCTCCGACTGTCTTCATCACCCCTCCTCGCCGCCCCTGTTCAAAGCACTCAGGACCTGTTCAAGACCCCTGCAGCGCCTGCATACCGCCTATCACACCTGTTCATAAAGCTTTTCAAAATGCAAAATTTGGCGTTTGAACACCCCCTGCGATCGCATTTTTCGAAAACTATTAGGTAAATGACGCATCGTGTCTAAATTTTACAACATCGGCAAAAACGGCGTCTTTTCAACACCTTAACATATCCAACCCCTTCGTATCCGGGGGGAATGGGGGAGAATCTTTCGTTCTTCGCTGGGAATATCCGCGAGTTTTGACTATGTTATGAACAGGACATCGGGAACAGAGCCTGTTCATAAGGCTTTCAAAATTCGCAGACCGTTCAACCTCGGACACCTACCATGATGACGTAAGCGCAGTGACCACGACGTTTTTCGCACCCACTCACTTCTATTTAAGAACGGGATCTTGCACATGAACATCGAATCCAACGTCACTGAACGTCACCCCTCCAACCTGGCCCACCTCTCCGGAGACCTGAGCCTGCCGATGCTCTCCGAGAGCAAGCTCAACATCAGCGCGGATACCGACGCGACCAGCGCCTACCTGATGCGCCTCAACTACATCGAGCCCCTGCCCGCCGAAGAGCAGCAGCAGCTGGCCGAGCGCTACGTTAACGAAGATGACGGTGAAGCCGGCCGCATGCTGATTTTGACCAACCTACGCCTGGTCGTGAAGCTGGCCCGCGAATACTCGCGCCGCTGGTCCAACCTGCTCGACCTCATTCAAGAAGGTAACGTCGGGCTGGCTGAGGCGCTCAAACGTTATGACCCGTACCGCGGCGTCAAGTTCACCAGTTATGCCCAGTACTGGATCCGCGCGATGATCCTCAACTATCTGATGAACCACGTGCATCCGGTCAAAATCGGCAGCTCCCGCGCCGGCCGCAAGCTCTTCTACAACCTCAAGAAAGCCCGCCGCGCCCTGATCAAAGAAGGCCACGAGAAGCCCTCCCCGGCGCTGATTGCCGAGTACCTGGATGTGGATGAGAGCGAGGTGGTGCGCGTGGCCGCCCAGCTCGACGCGCCCCCGGTGCGCCTGGACGCCGAGGCCCCCGGCTTTGAAGCCACCACCATCGGTGAGCGCATGGAGTCGGATGCTGCCACCCCCGAAGAGCTCGCCAGCGACCGCGACCTGGCCACCCGCCTGCGCGGCGCCATCGACGCCTTCGGCAAGCAGATCGACACCGACCGCAAGCGCGCCATCTGGTTTGAGCGCATGATCGCCGAAGATCCCAAAACGCTCGTTACCCTGGGCGGCGAGTGGGATGTCTCCAAGGAGCGCATCCGTCAGGTGGAGGTGCAGATCCGCGAAGAGTTCCGCAACTTCCTCTTCGAGAACCTCGGCGAAACCGTCGAGCTGGAGTTTCTCGAAGCCATCTGAGCCGCACGCGCTCTCAAGCTCTCTCCCTCCCGCGTCCCGGGGTCGCCACCGGCGGCGCAGAACATCGGGAGAGCCATGACCGCCCCCACCCGGGGGCGGTCTTTTTTTTACTGTTGCCGGTCCGAGACCGGCAAAACCCTTTCGCATATGGCTCCGCATAGGGTAACCTTCCGGCATACTTAAGGCTTTTTGAGTTCGCCGGCTCCCTCTCCCTGTTTTCTGAGGAAGGCCCGGTGCGTAGTACTACCTCACGACGTTTCGTTGCCTGCGCCTGAGCCAGCCGTGATGCCTTCCTCCCTCAACGCCATCTTACGACCCGCCCGAATCGCCACGATGCTCTCGCTGGGCTACCTCCTGCCCTCGCTGTTCTACATCTTCGCGTCCTCAACGCTGACCTCCGATATCACCTCCGACCCCGAGACGGCTGCGAACATCGAGATGCTCAAGGGCTCGCTCTTTGTCATCGTCAGCGCGATGCTCATCGGGGGGCTCTCCTACTGGATGCTCAACCTGGTGCAGCGGCGCCAGTCCGACAGCCAGCGCCTGCGCGAGGCGCTGCTCAGCGCCGAGCGCCGCGCCACCACCGGGCTACTCTCGGCGTCGGTGGCCCATGATGCCCGCAACGAGCTGGCCGTGCTCAAGAGCAACCACCAGGTGCTGGTGCGAAACCCCAACCTCTCCCCCGAAGATCTCGAAGATCTCTACAACGACCAGGCCCTGGCCATTGAGCGCCTCGAAGCGCTCACCAATCGCCTGGTGCAGAACTGCCGCAGCAGCATCGGCAACAGCTCGCAGCAGGCCAATATCAGCGAGCTCATCCGCCAGGCCACCACCGCGCTGCGCACTCACACGAAGCTGCGCAACGTCGACCTTCGGCGCACCCTCCCCGATGAGCTCTTGCTGAAGACCTTTCCGATCCTCATTCACCAGATCGTTATCAACCTGGTGCTCAACGCCGCCGAAGCCATCGACGCTGCCGACGTCAAAGAGGGCGTCGTGGAGGTCATCGCCAGAAGCGAAGAGGATCAGGTCATCATCGAAGTTCATGATAACGGCCCGGGCATCCCCGAAGATCTGCGCGAGGCGATCTTCGACGCCTTCGTCTCCACCAAGGCCGAGGGCAACGGCCTGGGGCTGATCTCGGTGCGCGCCTGCGCATTGAGCCATGAGGGCGACGTCGAGATCGGGACCTCCCCGCTGGGCGGCGCGCTGGTACGGGTGACCCTCAACCCGGTGGGCGACGCCCCCTTTGACAGCTCCCGCTTTCGCCGGGCGATCCTGGCAGCCAGCGCCTGAACAGGCCCGGCTCTGCTGACGATCCACAGCCTCTTCTAAGCCGGCGCCCAAAGCGCTATGCTCCCGGCGATCCTTTTTGAGCCCAATGTTGCTCTTCACTGACCGGGAGTTAGTTATGCACACCCTTCGCACCCCTGCGCTCGCCATGTTGCTGGGCGCAGCGCTTCTGGGCCCTGTGGCCTGCCAGGATGACAATCCGACCACCGAGGCCGACACCGGCACCGATGTACCCATCGATGCCGGTGTCGACGCCGACGCCGACACCCTCACCGAGGAGCAGCGCGCGCTGCTCGAAGTCGACGAAGTTGAGCGCTGGGATCTTCCCGAACTCAGCGCCCCGGTGCACGTGATCCGTACCGAGGGGAACATCCCCCACATCTATGCCGAAAATGATGTGGATGCGGCCCGCGTCCAGGGCTTTGTCACCGCCCGCGATCGCTACTTCATGATGGATCTTACGCGCCGACTGGGTCTGGGTGAGGTCAGCGCGCTGCTCGGCGATGCCGCGCTGAGCATGGACGTTGAGACTCGCCTCAACGGCTCGCGCCACGTCGCCGAGCGCATCCTCGCGCAGGCCACCCCCGAGATGCGCCAGGTCATGGAGGCCTACGCCGAGGGCGTCAACGCCTACATCGCCCAGGTCGAGGCCGGAAACCTCCCCGCCCCCAGCGAGCTGGAACTTCTCGGCGGTATCCTCGGCGCCAGTGAGCCGGTCGAAGCGATGCAACCCTTTGAGGCCATCGACATCGCCGGGCTCTTTGCGACCTTCATCTACGAGTCGAGCTACGAGACCGGCGATATGGGCCGGGCCGCCGCATACGCTCAGCTCGAGACCCTCTTTGAGGGCGACGCCTACGCGGAGCTTCGCCGCGCCGGCGCGCTGGAAGACATCTGGCTCAACGCCCGCCCAGTCAAACCTCTGGCCGCCGGCACCTGGGGACCACCCAACACCACGCCCTCCACCGGCCTCACTCTGACCCCTCGCCCCGGCCAGACCCCGCGGGTGGAGAGCGGGCTGATGACGCGTCTCACTGAGAGCCTGGACGCCTTCCAGGAGCGCCGCGGGCTGCGCAGCCACGAGAAGGGCTTTGGCTCCAACGCCTGGGCGGTCAGCGCCGAGGCCTCCGCCACCGGCACGAGCCTCTTTGCTGCCGACGGGCACCTCTCGCTGGGCATCCCCTCGATCCTCTACCACGTCGGGCTCGACACCACGGTCTTTGGCGGCACCGAGCGCCCCCACCAGTTCGGCCTGGCCATCCCCGGGATGCCCGTGGTGCCGGTGGGCACCAACGGCCAGGTCGCCTGGAGCTTCACCCAGCTCTCCGGCGACATCACCGACTGGTACTCCGAACAGATCCGCCTCGATGAGAACGGACTCCCCGCCGAGACTTTCTTCGATGGCGAGTGGCGCGCGACCACACGCGTGGAGGAAGCCTACGAGATCGCCGACGTGCCCACGCTCGAGAGCGAGGGCCGCACTGAGACCATCGCCCGCTACCAGACCTTCGACGATCGCTGGATCATCGACATCGAGGGCATCCCGGCCGACCCCGACGACGAGCTTGAGGCGGGAACCTCGCTGGTTCGCACCCACTCCGGCTGGGTGATCCCGGCGGACGTTAACGAAGACGGCGTCATCGACGCCATCAGCTTCGCCTACGTCGGCCTGCAGATCGGTGACATCATCGGCACCTTCGATCGCATGGCCCGCGCCGGCGACATCGAAGACTTCCGCCAGGCCACCCGCGGGATGATCGCGACCTCGCTTAACTTCGTGGTCAGCGACGCCCAGGGCAGCGTGCTCTTCTCCGGCCACCAGGCCGTGCCCTGCCGCGACTACCTCCCCCGCTCCGAAGATGGCGTCTGGGGCGAGGGCGCGCACCCGGCGATGCTGCTCGATGGCACGACCTACGGGAACTTCCAGATCCCGCTCGTCGACGGCGTCATCGACAGCTCCCACCAGGACGATCCCTACCGCTGCGTGATCCCCCTCGACGAGAGCCCGGCGCTGGCCAACCCGCCTCAAGGGTTTGTGGCCACGGCCAACAACGACCCGGTCGGCGTCTCGCTCGACGGCAACCTCTTCAACGGCCAGCGCTACATCGGCGGCCCCTGGGATGTGGGCTTCCGCGCCGACCGCATCAGCCGCGAGCTCACCCGCTATATCGAGGAAAACAGCGCCGACATTGACGCGATGGCCGCCCTTCAGGCCAACACCCAGTCGGCCCTTGGCGAGCACTTCTCGCCAGCGATGATCGCGGCCATCGACACGATGGAGGCGCTGCGCGCGCTCGACCCCACCGAGCTTGAAGCCTGGGAGAGCCGCGCGCTCGCAAGCTACGAGCCCATCCGCGACAAGGCGCTCGACGTGCAGGCCCGCCTTGAGGCCTGGGGCCAGCGCGGCTTCTGGGCCCGCAGCGGCGTGGAGACCTTCTACAACTCGCCCACCGCAGACGATCGCATCGACGCGGTGGCCACCACCCTCTTCAACGTGTGGTTCGGCGACTTCCAGCGCGCGGTCTTCGACGATGAGGGCCTCCCCGGACTGTGGCAGAGCGGCGGCACCGGCGGACGCATTCGCCTGCTCTCCTCCATGCTGGAGGGCCGCGGCGAGGACAACCCGGCGGGCCTTGCGAGCTACAATGAGGAGAGCGGAGAGTCGATCTTCTTTGACGTGCGCGAGAGCGCGGAGCTTGAGCGCAGCGAAGAGATCCTGATCGCCGCCCTTGCCGACGCCCTCGACTTCCTGGCCAGCGAGCCCACCTCGGCGGGCCAGGGAGGCTTCGGCAACGAAGACTTTGATACCTACCTGTGGGGACTTCGCCACCACGCCAAGTTTGAGAGCCTGCTGGCCGACTTCCTGCGCGACCAGCCGGCGTTTGCGGCGCTGGCCGATCGCTTCTCTATCACCACCCGCAACCTTCCTCTGGCCGAAGATCTCGATCGCAACGATCCGCGCCGCGGCATCCAGTGGTTCCCCCGCGACGGCGACCAGTACAACGTCGACGCGGCCAACCCGGGCATCTCCGGGCGCTCGTTTACCTACGGCTCCGGTCCGGTCAACCGCCTGGTCGTCAGCCTGGGTGGTGATCGCGTGGAAGGACGTACGATCGTCCCCGGTGGCCAGTCCGGCCTGATCGACTCGGAGCATTTTGATGACCAGGCCGCGCTCTGGCTGGGCGACCAGGCCCTGCCCCTGCGCTTTGAGCCCGACGCCGTCGCCGCCGGCGCCACCGGCCGCGAGGTCTTCGAGCCCTGAGCCGTCGAGGCTGCGGGGATCGCAGAACTCCCGCAGCCTATGAGCAACAAAAAGGGCGCCCTGGCAGGGGCGCCCTTTTTATTTATTTCTCAACCACTTACACAACCAAACATTCATTCCAATCGCATCACTCACACAGCGTCATTCACTCAGCGTCATTCGCACACATCACTAAAAATCACCCGCTGATCTCGACCTGCAGCGTCTCGGCAAGGTCGGTGCCCGGCACGCTCAGGCTGATCTCACAGGCGCCCGCGCTCAAGCCCTGCACGTTCACCACGTGCAGCGCGAGACCGTAGGTGTAGTAGACCTCGCAGATCTCGGGGGTCTCGGAGACCAGCTCGATGATGCCCTCGGCGTCGCCGCACACCGTCTCACCGGCGGGGCCGGCCATGGCAAACACAGAGAGCGGCGAATCTTCGCCCGCGCCGATCGTGGTGATCGTCTCGCCATCGACCTGGTTGGCGACATCGAGGTCGGTGATGTCTGCGGCGGCGACAAGCTCCATCACGAAGGGCTCTTCCAGAAGGTCGGAGGTCAGGCTGATGGAGCCGGCCTCTTCGCCGGTCATGACCTGGATGCGGCCCAGGCTGCTGAACGCCGCATTGACCTCCCCGCCGGTCTGCGGCTCTACAGCTACCGGGTAGTAGCCGTAGCCGTTGAGCGAGTTGCTCATCGCGTCGCGCATCCGATAGCGAAACTCCGGGGCGCTGTTGACGGCGTAGACACTGCTCTCGTCGCAGATGGCCTCGATCTCGATGCTGTCGACCTCGGCCGCGCGCAGCTCCACGCTGTCGCTGAGACTGCCGCCTTCCGCCGTGGCGCTCACCGAGATGCGCGCCACGCCTTCACTCTCGGCGCGAAGGCTGAAGACCTGCCCGCTGGTCTCGCTGACCGCGATGACCTCTTCGGAGGAGCTCGTCGCCGACTCGATGGGCAAAAACTCACTCTCGGAGGTCTCGCGCACCTTCACGTCGATCATCGAGCCGACGGCCAGATCTTCACTGAACGCCCCGGAGAACGCGCTGTTGTCGTACTCAAAGCGCAGGTTGCCCTCCTCGCCCTCAATGGCCACACCACAGGCGCTGCTCATCGCGCCGAGGGCGACCATCCCACCCAGAACCATGCCTCGCTTCCACATCGACTTCATACGAACCTCATCAAAAGAACGTCAGGAACGTGAGGTGGCCAGACCGACCACCGGCGATCTCCGCAAGTCTACTCCGCTCGCGGTCAAAACATACTCCGATCCCGAGCCCTGCCCTGGCGCTTATCCGGACACATCATGCCGGAGCGGGCACCTCGAAGAGCGCGCGGGCACGGCTGCACCGGCAGCCCCGGTGCCGACGCGCCGGTCGGGATACGCCCGCACCATGTTGCAAACTCGGGGCCAGCGCAAACTTTCTTGAGCGGGATGCGAACTTCAGGGAAGGAAGATGCGAACTTCAGGGGAAGTTGGAGCGCGGCGACTCGGGCGCCCCTGGCGGGGCATCCGAGGAGCCGGGAGCGTCCTCAGGCGATGGCGGCGCCACGTCGACATCGTCGGGTGTGGCGGGAGGCACCACCTCGGCGGGAAGTTTCAGCACCTCGCGCGCGCGTTCATCCCCCTCGCGGTTGAGCTGCCAGTAGGGGAGGCGCTGGTGGCTGACCCGCTCAAAGACGCTGCCGTCGCCGGCGCCAAAACGCACGATGCCACGCGGCGCTTCGCGCTCGACCTCATAAAACCGGGCGCCGCCGGGCCAGGTCACTTCAAAACGCGTCAGCGCCTGCCCGTCTCGCTCCACGGTGGAGCGGGTGATGGTGGCCAGCACCACGCTCAACGCTTGATGCTCCACCCGCGCTCGCCATAACGATACCACCATCGGTCCGGTCCAGGTCGCCGCACCGTCCAGGAAAGGGCCGTCGAGCTCGCGCACCTGCAGAGGGAGCGCGTCGGCGTAGAGCGCGCCCATCTCAACATCCACAACCTCTTCCCGGTCGCCCTCCGACTCAAAATACGAGGTGAGACGGCTGAGATACTGCGAGCGCCCCGGCCACAACGCATGAAAGACCTGGCCGCACCACTCCTGCACGCCCATCGTGATCTTGACCGGGGAGTGGCGCTCACGCTCGGCGTCCCAGTGATCGACAGGCGCAAACACGCTGGTCATGACGCGGTAGGGGTAGACGCCGGTCTGAAAGTCGAGGAGCTGGTTGAGCTTGATGACCTCGGTGCGATGTTCGTCGGCCACCTCATCATCTTTGACCCAGGTGCGCCGGTCATGAGGCTCGGTCACAAAGATCAGCGTCGCCTGCGCGTCACGCAGCTCGCCATAACGCGCGATCTGGCCGCGGTACACGCTGACCTCGCCACGCCCATCGCCCCAATGCTCCCAGAAGGCCGATGAGGCTTTCTGGTGTGCCTCGCGGGGAAGATCGGCGATGGCCCCCACCGATGCGGGAACAGGAGGCTCCGGGGTGGTGCACGACATCACCCCGAGCATCACCAATGCCAGCGCAACACGCCAGACCACTCGCCACATCATCGTTTTCTCTGAGCACGCTCGGCCAACCACGCGAGCTCCGCGACGAGCTCATCGATCGAGCTATACCCGCGCTCCATCATCTGCACATGGACCGGCGTCTCCTCGGACTCGGGCTCGGTGGAGGCCGCCGGCTGCTGCTCGGCCTCCTGCTCGCGGTAGCCGCGCGCCCGAAAGGCGGCGACCTCCTCATGGAGTTCCTCCTGGCCGGCCGCCTCCAGCGACGCGCCCTCCAGTTCGGGACGGTCGACAAACTCCGCGCCCAGCGCCACGCGCAGGGTCGAAGACTCCGGCCGAATCTCGGCCAGGCGCCGCCGCGCCTGCACATGATTGACGCTCACCGCCCCCTCCACCGCCGAGACCTCAAAGGTCGTGTCGAGGGCCTCCTTCAATGCTTCTGCCAGTTGATCAGCCGAGCGGGTCATCGTTTGCTCCATCGCCATTATCCAGTGAACGGGAGGGCAAACCTGCGCACGGGCCGACGCCTTTCCAGCCAGGATCGAGAGCTCTTACAAGAAGTTGCGCTGCAGACTCACCCCCAGCCTCGGCCCCACCCCGCCGACGCGATAGGCCCCCAGCGGGCCGACCCAGTCGGTGAGAAGATGCGCGCCGAGCTCCCAGTCCGGGGCGCGCAGCATCCACGTACAAAAGATGCCGGCTTCCGCCCGAAGTTGCGGCCCCCGGCTGCGCAGACGCACGTTGGCGTTGAGCCCGGCGGCCCACCGCATCGCCTCCACCCGGGACCAGGAGACCCCGAACGCGGCCTCAGCGCTCCCGGCCCTGTAGCCCCCCTCCAGGCGCAGGCTCACCACGTCGCGGTAGGTCATGTACTTGAGCGCGCGCACGCCGGCGGACGCCCCCGGCGCATGGCCTGGCGAAGCCTCAAGCTCCTGCAAGACGGCCGGCGAGTCGTGGCGAAGGTGTGCGTACATCTCGAGATATGGGCGGCGGCTGGCGCGAAGGCTGCGATCAAAGCCCAGCTTCAAGTCCTCCAGAATCATCCAGCGCGCCCCCGCGCGCGCAGCTCCCAGAGGCGCCGCTCCTCCTGCCACGAGACTCAACCCGGCATCGGCGTGAAGTTGCAGCCGACGCAGCACCTCCCCGGAAAACTTAAACCCTCCACCCATCTGCAGCGTCGTCAGACCGAGCGCGGCGCCGTCTGGCTCAAAACGCCCCGCCCCATTGTAGCTTCCAAGCTTTATGCCGCTCTGAACCCCCGCCATCAGCACCGCGCGCTGGCAGGGTCCAGCCACCCCAAAGTCCAGCGCGGCGTTGGCGCTGCAGCCCCCCTGGGCCTGCGCCACACCGAGCCCCCCGAACCCCATCACCATCACCACCGCCATCGCGATGACCGCTCGCCAGGCTGGCCTCATCCCGCATCACCCTCACATCATTCGCTCGCCAGCGGGCGATTCAACCCACCCGAGCAAGCGTCACCACGACAAAGGGCCGGCACTCTCGCGCCGGCCCTTTTGCCTTTACTTTCAATCACTTGCAAAGCGTCAGCCGCGCTCTACGTGCTCCTCACCGGCCTCAATCGCCGCCAGCGTGCCGCCGGCCACGTTGATGCACTCTTTAAAGCCGGCGCCCTCAAAAACCTGGGCGGCCGCCGCGCTGCGCGCGCCGGAGCGGCAGATCACCGCGATCTCGCGCTCGTCTTCCTGCGGAAGCTCCCCGGCGCGAATCTCGGAGAGAGGAAAAAGCTCCGCACCTTTGACATGAACTTCGGCGAACTCATCTTTCTCACGCACATCGATCAGCCGCAGATTCTCGGCCTCGCGACGCGCGGCGAACTCTTTGTAGGTCAGCTCTTTCATCTTCTCCTCCGTGTTCACATCGCAGTCAAAGGACCGGACCGACTCAGCTGCGCAGGTTCAACTCGCCATCGCTCAGTCCCAACGGATCTTTCGGGATCACCACACCGGTCAGATCATAAGCGCCAGCCTGCTGAATCTCCACCTCCACAAACTCACCGGGCACGGGCACATCGCCGCCGTAATCAAAGGAGAGGTAGACGACCCCGTCGATATCGGGGGCCTGCCCGTAGTGGCGGCCCTCCAGCACAAGCTCATGCTCTTCGCTGACGCCGTCGACGATCACCTCGGTGGTCTGGCCGACCCACTCGGCGTTTTTGCGCTCGCTGATGCCCTGCTGAAGCTCCATCAGCGCGTCGCGACGCTCGACCTTCACGTGCTCCTCGACCTGATCATCCATCACACCGGCCGGGGTGCCTTCTTCGGGGCTGTAGACAAAGACGCCGACCCGGTCGAACTCCACCTCTTTGACCCAGTCGTAGAGCTCGCGGAACTCCGCGTCGGTCTCCCCGGGGTAGCCGGCGATCAGGCTTGTGCGCAGCACCAGATCGTCGATGCCGCGCAGCTTGTCGATAAGACGCGCCTGGGCGTCGCGCTGGATGTTGCGCTTCATCGACTTGAGGATGCGCCGGTTGATGTGCTGCAGCGGCATATCCACGTAAGGAACGAGCTTGTCGGAGGTCTGGAAAAACTCCACCAGATCGTCGGTGAAGTTCCAGGGGTACATATAAAGCAGGCGCACCCAGCTGATCTCATCGGCCTCTTCATCGAGGCGGCGCAACAGGCGCAGCAGGTAGTCGCGGTTATGTTTGGGGTCGAGGTCGATGCCGTAGCTGGTCATGTCCTGGGCGACGAGGATCACCTCGTTGACCCCGGCGCGGCCCAGCTTGCGGGCCTCAGCGACCACGTCGTCGATCGAGCGGCTCTTCTGGGTGCCGCGGATCGTGGGAATGATGCAGAAGCTGCACGAGCGCGAGCAGCCCTCGGCGATCTTCAAATACGCCGTGCCCCCGCGCACCGTGTTGGTGCGGGCGACCTCGTGATCCATGATGAAGCTGCCCGGCTGGATGTAGGTCTTCTGCGAGAGCCGACCGTGCAGCGCCTCATTGATCGAGGTGAAGGTCTGGGTGCCCAGGATCGCGTCGACCTCCGGGATCTCTTTCTCCAGCTCGCCGGAGTAACGCTGCGAGAGGCAGCCGGTGACCACGACTTTGCCCAGGCGACCGCGTTTTTTCAGGTCGACCATCTCCATGATCGTGTCGACCGACTCTTCTTTGGCCGCGTCGATGAACCCGCAGGTGTTGACGACCACAATCTCGGCGTCTTCGACATCGGCGACCATCTCAAAGGCGCCGTCGCCCTGGATCATGCCGACCATCACCTCGGAGTCGACCCGGTTTTTGGGGCAACCCAGCGAGATCATATGAACTTTTTTAACCATGTCCGGCTCGTTTTGAAGGTAGTGCGCTCGGCGCTGTGGGGCGGCTCCAAAGATGCCTCCATCGCATGCGCAACAAGCGTGAATTCCGCAGGCCTCATAGGTCAATCGACCCGATAAATCAACGCGCGCCCCAGATCGACTCGCCCATCCGCTCCAGAAACCCGCTCTGGACGAGCACCTGGCCGAACTCCGCGCACACCCGGGCGCTGCCTTCGGCAGCTGCTCTCCAGGTCTGCCGTGCCTCGGCCCCCGGAAAGCGGGTGGCTTCGACGATACGCCGGCAATCCTCCCGCGCGTTCCCGGGCGCATACCAGCGCTCCACCTGTGCTAGAAACGCCGTCCGCGCCGCCTCATCGGACAGGGCCTCGGTCTCGCCAAGCGTGGCCAGAAAGACGTCTTCTTCGCTGCAAAAGGCGATCTCTTTGAGCACCGTCGCGCACTGCGCCTCACTGCGCGCCAGATAGCCCGTCGGCAAAAAGCGCTCCCAGCCCTCCTCGCCCGCCCCTTGCGGCGCGGGCTCGGTCTGGGCGACCACCGGGTAGGTCTCCAGCGTCTGCGGGGTGGTCTCCCACTCCGACTGACAGCCGGCGGCCAACACCAGCAGCGCCGCACAGATGCTCAACTTCCAGCCCATCAGCTCTCCCCGGCGTCTTCGGGGGCGATCTCGTGGCGCTCGATCTTGCGGTAGAGCGTGGTGCGGTCCATCCCCAAAATCTCGGCGGCCCGCGACTTGTTGCCGCCGGTGCGACCGAGCACATAGCCGACGTAGCGGATCTCCAGCTCTTCGAGCGTGGGCAGCCCGTCGAGCCCCAGGATCGACTGCCAGGTGAGCATGTCCAGGTAAGGCGCATCGCGCCCGTCACCGCCGGCACCGCGCACCCGGGGGGGAAGATCCTCTGGCGAGATCTCCTCCTGCAGCGCCAGCACCACCGCGCGCTCAATGTAATTGCGAAGTTCGCGCACGTTGCCCGGCCAGTGGTACTGCATCAGCGCGCGGCCCGCCTCCGCCGACAACCCGCGAATCGCCTTATCGGAGCGCTCCGCAAAACGCTCGATGAAGTGCTGCGCCAGAAGCAGCACGTCTTTGCCGCGATCGCGCAAAGGCGGCAGGCTGAGCTCGATGACGTTGAAGCGAAAATAGAGATCTTCGCGAAACTCCCCCTCGCGCACCTGGTTCTCCAGGTTACGGTGGGTCGCGGCGACCAGGCGCACATCGACCTCCACCTCCTGGCTTCCGCCCACCGGTCGCACGCGCCGCTCCTCCAGCACCCGCAACAACTTCGGCTGCAAGGAGAGCGGAAGATCACCGACCTCATCGAGAAAGAGCGTGCCGCCGTGGGCGCGCACAAAGAGCCCCTCTTTATCTTCGCGCGCGTCGGTAAACGCCCCCTTCACATGACCGAAGAGCTCGCTCTCCAGCAGGCTTCCCGGGAGCGCGGCGCAGTTCACGGCCACAAAGGGTTTGTCGCGCCGGTCGCTGCGCTTGTGCAGCGCACCGGCCACAAGCTCCTTGCCCGTGCCGCTCTCGCCGGTGATCAGCACCGAGGCCGGCGAGCGTGCCACGCGATCGATCATGCCAAAGAGCTCGCGCATCGGGGCGCTCTCGCCAATCATCGCCGCCCCGCCGCCGGCGCCCTCCCCGTCGACCTGCTCGCGCAGACGTTTGACCTCCTCGCGCAGCTCGCGGTGCTCCAGCGCGCGGTCCAGGGCGATGGTCAGCGCCTCAATGTCCACCGGCTTGGTCAAAAAGTCGTACGCCCCGGCGCGAATCGCCGCCACCGCCGTCTCCAGGGTGCCAAAGGCCGTGATCACAATCACCGGGAGGTTGGGTCGGTGGTCGACCAGCCTTCGGCAAAACTCAATGCCGTTGACCCCGGGCATGTTCAGATCGGTGATGACCACCCCGGCGTCCTGCGCCTCCAGCCCTGCAAAAGCCTCATCGGCGCTGGTATAGAAACGCGCCTTATAGCCGCGCTTGTTCAGCCGCTCGCCAAGCACCTCGGCCATGCTCGCGTCATCGTCGACGATCACTACATCGTGGTTGCTCATTCACGCTCCTCAATCGGCAAATACACCCCGAAGGTGCTGCCCTGACCTTCTGTACTTGTGACGTCGATCCAACCGCCGTGCTCGCGCACAATCCCGTAGGAAACCGAGAGCCCCAGCCCGCTGCCCTCGCCGACGGCCTTGGTGGTGAAGAAGGGCTCAAAGACCTGCTCTAGCGCGTCCTCGCTCATGCCGACGCCGTCATCTTTGACCTCTACCAACACGTAGTCGCGCTCGCGCGCATCCTCGTCTTCAGGGTGTGCGCGGTGCACCGCCCGCAGCGCAACCTCCACCCGGCCGCCCTGCTGCTGGCAGGCGTGCATCGCGTTGACCAGAAGATTTGTGAGCACCTGGGTGATCTGGTCGGCGTCCACATCGCTGGCAAACGCCTGCGGCTCAGCGCTCAATTCCATGACCACCTGACGTTTCTCGGCGATGGGGCGGATCAGCTCGATGGCCTGCTCGACCACCGGGCCGACCTCCATGCGGGTTTTGCTCAGGTGTCGCACCCGGGCGAAGTCCATCAGCTGACGGATGATTTTGGTGATGCGCGAGGTCTGCTCACCAATGATGCGCGCGTTGCGCTCAACCTCATCGCCCTCGACCTCGCGATCTTCGATCATCGCCGCGCGCATCGAGATCACGTTGAGCGGCGTGCCCAACTCATGGGCCAGGCCTGCGGCGAGTGTGCCGACGGTCTTGAGGCGATCCGCGTGGCGAAGTTGTTGGAGCGCCTGAATGCGCGCGGCCGTCTCTTCTTCCAGCTTCTCGCTGGCGCCGGCGAGCTGGTCGCTCATCAGGTTCATCTCCATTGCGAGCACGCTGAGCTCGCCGTGGCCTTCGAGCTTAAGGGGCGTCTTCAGGTCGCCCTTACCAATCGAGCGCGCCCGCGCCACCAGCGCGTCGACCGGCCGGGCGATGAAGAGCAGCCCGGTGACCATCGCCAGGCCGCTGGCCATCACCAGCATCAAGAGCGTCGTCCAGACGATGCGCCATTTGGAGGCGCGCACGTAAGCCTGCTCCCGTGCAAAGGACTCCGAGAGCTCCACCGCGCCCACGCGCCCCTCCTCCACCACCACCGGCACATAGGTGTAGAGGCGCCCGGCCTCGATCTGGTCGCGGTCGATCCAGCTGACCGCGCGGCCCTCCTCCAGCAGCATATTGAGATCCAGGGGAGCTTCGGGGCGCAGCCGCTCCAGCGTGCCGGTCTGCGCCCAGACCCAGCGCACCCGCAGGCGGTCGCTGGCCTGGTTGGAGCGCTCCACAAGCTCCAGCGCAAAGTCCTCCCCGAACTGCTCGCGCCCGTAGCGCACCATCACCGCCAGAGGTTGCCCCAGCGCATAATGGTCCCGCCGCATCTGGGCCTCAAAGAGCCCCGACTCGCGGTCGATCCGCGAGTAGCCCTGCCAGGCCATGATCAAGCAGATCCCGCCGATGAAAAAGAGCGTGATCTTAAAGGTAAGACGCATGGTCTCCTCGAAAGCGCGCGTCCCGAACAGCGCGCATTCTCACCCAGCGCCCGATCTGGCGCAAACGCCCTGACGCCACACCCCCCTCAGAGTGTGGCGTTATGCAACATGTGGTCGTTTTCGACGATCCCGAGACCCCGGCGGCGTGACATCAACGCGCTGCTCCGAATGGAGAACCAGAAGAGAAAATGGCGCAAAATCAACATGTTGCGACAATTTTCAATCTTTTCTTGAGAAATTTCCATCCCGTGGCACGGCGACTGCATTACCCCGGGTCGTCAGCCGCGAGGCGCCCTCCCGATGGCGGGTTCCCACGCTGGCAAAAGGTTATGAGACGCTCCTCCTCGGAGCTTCTCAGGCACCATGCGCCGGTGGCGGCGCGCTGAAAATTTCCGATCTGTTCCCGAACGTCCTCGCGCCGCCACCGCGTCTTACTTCAGTGAGGAGCCCGATTGGCGCGGCTCCCTTTTAGAGAAAAGCAGGAGATTTTATCATGTCTACCAAGCTCTCGACCCGCCTGACCGCCCTCCTCTGCGCCCTCGCCATGGCCGTGCCGGCCACCTCGGCCTTCGCCGCCACCCCCGACGCTCCCACCACCATCGCCTGCGACGGCGAGGACGGTGACGACGACAAGACCTTCGCCGAGGAAGATGGCGAGGACGGCGATGACGACGACTCCGAAGAGCTCGCCTGCGACGACGACGGCGACGACGACGATTCCACCTTCGCCGAAGGCGATGACGACGGCGACGATGACGGCGACGACGAAGAATTCGCTGAAGGCGATGACGACGGCGACGACGATGACGGCGACGACGAAGAATTCGCCTGTGGCGACCACGGTGGGGACGACGGCGACGACGACGATTCCACCTTCGCTGAAGGCGATGACGACGGCGACGATGACGGCGACGACGAAGAATTCGCCTGTGGCGACCACGGTGGGGACGACGGCGACGACGACGATTCCACCTTCGCTGAAGGCGACGACGACGGCGACGATGACGACTCCGAAGAGTTCGCCGAAGGCGACGACGACGGCGACGATGACGGCGACGACGAAGAGATCTTCTTCGCCGAAGGCGACGACGACGGCGACGACGATGGCGACTCCGAAGAGCTCGCCTGTGACGGCGACGACGGCGACGACGACAAGACCTTCGCTGAAGGCGATGACGACGGCGACGATGACGGCGACGACGAAGAGATCTTCCTCGCCGAAGGCGACGATGATGGCGACGACGACGGCGAAGAGCTCGTCTAAGTTGTCTTAAGATGGCCCTTCGGGGCCTGATCGCGACGCCGGTACATTGCGGGCTGCAGAGCCGGCGTCGTGTGAATTCGTCGAAGTCCGAGGGTCCCCATCGTCCCTCGGCTTCGGCGTTTTTTTTTATGCCCGCGCCGCCACCCTATGCGTCGCGATCAGCCCAGCGGCGAGAAGCCGAAGCTCATCTTTACGGCCCGATATTCGGGGTGAACCTCGCCATCGGAGTCGCGAATGATCAGCGGGGGCTCTTCCCAGGTCTGGCCGCGCACGGCCTCGGGAAGATCGACGTTGCGCATCATCACAAAGAGCCCGATGAGCGGGGGGTTACCCTCGCGGAAGATCACCGGACGCCAGCGCACGATCGTCATATCGGCGTTTTCCGCCGCCTCCCAGGGGCGCACCTTCTGCTGCGGCCTGTCCACGGGGAAGACGCACGCGAAGACACCGCCGGGGTTCAGGTGTGCGGCGGCAACTTCGGCGTAGTCGGCCACCGAGCCGCGCACTTCAAAGCGGCACGCCACCTTTTGAGGGTGGTCGCCCTGGGTGCCATCGCTCAGCGGCCAGTAAGGCGGGCTGCCGAGCACCAGGTCGAAGCGCTCATCTTCAGCGAGCACCTCCGGGTCGCGAAAGTCGCCCTGGCGAATCTCATAGCGATCTTCGAGGCCGTTATAAGCCGCGGAGCGGCGCGCCAGGACCACGCTCTCTTCCTGCGCCTCCACGGTCACAAAGCGCGCGCCGCGCAGGCGCCAGGCCGCGGTCATGCCCACCGACCCCACGCCGCTTCCCAGGTCCAGCACCGTGCCGGCGCTCGGGCACCAGGAGCTTCCGTACCAGGCCGTGAGCACATCGTCGGTGGAGAAGCGGTGGCCTTTCTTGAGCTGGAAGATGCGAAAATGGCCGCTGAGCGCGTCGAGCGATTCTCCCTCGCCAGGCTCAAAGTCCATCATCCGCGCCACATCGGGCAGCGGCCCGGGCACCGCCCACCCTTTAAAGGTCGGCTCTACGTTGCGAATATCGCGTTTTTTTCGGGCCATCACACATACCTTCGCCCCGCGCGGGTCAGGCGCCGGGCGTTTCATCGTCGTTCAAGAGGTGTCGGAAAGAGGGGCGTACACACCACGCGCACACGATGATGCGCGAGCGGTGATAACGCACGGGGTCTCAATACCCCAGCGAGATCAGGTCGCGGCCATCCATAATCGCCTCGCGCATCGCTTCGAGCAGCGCCCAGCCCCGTAAGAGCTGCCACACCTGGGGGGTATCGCGGTTGGCGCAGGTGTTAAAGAGGTCAAAACGCGCCTCTTTGTCCATGTAGCCCGGGCGCGTAAAGCAGCGCTCCAGCTGCAAGTCATTCCACTCCAGGCCCACCTCGCGGCCAAGGCGCACCAGAAGCTCAGCCAGATAGGGCGCGTAGGCCTCGCACTCCTCAAAGCTCAACCAGCCATGGGGCCAGCTCGCCAGGTAGCGCACCGCCTCGGGCATCTCGGGCTGGGGGTGGCGGAAGAAGACCCCGCGCAGCGGCCGGCAGGCCACCTTCCAGCCCAGGTCGCGCGCGATCGGGTACCAGTCCAGGCTCACCCAGCGCGAGCGCTGCCAGCCCGGCCACACATCCAGGCCGATGTCCTGGCAGACCAGGCGCAGAAACTGGCTGTAGAAGCCCGTCAGCGCCGAGTACACCTCCCAGCTTTCTTGTTTGAGCGGGGCCACATCCCAGAAGACGCCCTCTCCGTCGAGGATCTTTTCGACGTAGGGCTGTGCGCGCTCGGGCACCTGATCGCGGATCACCACCCGCAACGCCGGCGCATAAATGCTGGTGCGGTGGAGCTGTTCGTTGATCCGCTCCAGGCTCCCCAACATGTACTGATTGCCTTCACCCATCGCCGCGCCACCTGCTCGTCATCTCGGACCGCCTGCCTCACTCAAAACATCAACGTCGCCATCGGCAGGTCAAAGCCCCAACCCATCTTCTCACGTGTGGCTATAGCACGGGCTCTGGCGAGGTAAAGGGGCCGGAGGCCTGAGCCCGGGAGCAAAACTGCTGAAAACGCACCCGGTTCACCTCGATATCGTCGCCCTGGATGGTGAGCACCTGCTCGCCAAGCACGAGAATCATGCCGTCGCGCTGCAACTTGCGCAGGCAGCGGCGCAAAAAGGCCCCCACATCGTGGCGAGTGCGGCGCTGGCCGACGTTGAGATCGTGCAGCTCCAGAATCTCGCAGCGCTCCAGCCGGGGCTCCTCGGCGCTGCCGCCGACCCGCGCGCGGATCACCGCCCCGTCGCAGGCGTACTCGCGCAGCCCGGTGAACACGCCACCGGGCGGCACGTGAATCTTCTGATAGTTCTCGGAGGGCTCGATCACCCGTGATCCTTTAAGCGCTCTGCTTTTCGTAGACCAGCATCGGCTTCTCGCGATGCAGCACGCTCTCTTCGGTGATCACGCACTCGCGCACGTTCTCCAGGCTGGGCAGCTCGTACATGATGTCGAGCATGACCTCTTCGATGATCGCGCGCAGCCCGCGGGCGCCGGTCTTGCGCTTGATGGCCTCGCGTACGATCGCCACCATCGCGTCCTGGTTGAAGCGCAGCTTGACGTTCTCGAGTTCAAACAACTTCTGGTACTGCTTGACCAGGCTGTTCTTGGGCTTCCAGAGGATCTCGACGAGCATGTCTTCGCTGAGCTCATCAAAGGCCACGATCACCGGGAAGCGGCCCACGAACTCGGGGATCATCCCGAACTTCACGACATCTTCGGGGCGCACGTGGCGCAGCAGGTCGTTGCTGCTCTCCAGGCGCTTGGAGAAGTCGGCGCCGAAGCCCATCTGGCTCTTGCCGATGCGTCGGGCGATGATGTCGGTCAGGCCCTGGAAGGAGCCGCTGGCAATAAAGAGGATGTTGCCGGTGTCGACCTGAATGAACTCCTGCTGGGGCCGGTTGCGCGAGCCCTCCGGGGTGATCATCACGCGCGAGGATTCCACCATCTTCAAGAGCGCCTGCTGCACGCCCTCACCGCCCACATCGCGGGTGGAGGAGGGGCTGTCGCCGCGACGGCTGATCTTGTCGATCTCGTCGATGCAGACGATCCCGCGGCTGGCGCGCTCGACATCGCGGTCGGCGGCGAGCCAGAGGTTCTTGACGACGTTTTCAACGTCTTCGCCCACGTAGCCGGCCTCGGTGAGGCTGGTGGCGTCGGCGATGGTGAAGGGCACGTCGAGCTTCTTGGCCAGCGACTGTGCCATCAGGGTCTTGCCGCTGCCGGTGGGGCCGATGAGCAGGATGTTGCCCTTGGTCAGCTCCACGCCCTCATCTTCTTCGTGGGGCTCGGCGCCGGCGGCCTCAAGCTCCGCGCTGCGGATGCGCTTGTAGTGGTTGTACACCGCCACCGAAAGCGCGCGCTTGGCGCGGTCCTGCCCGACGATGTGCTCGTCGAGGAAGTTCTTGATCTGGGAGGGGCGCATCTCCTTGAGCTCTTTCTTCTTTTCGGGCTCGCGGTGACGGTCTTCCTCGATGATCTCGCGGCAGAGGGAGACGCACTCATCGCAGATATGCACCTTGGGTCCGGCGATGAGCTTCTGCACATCGCGGGCCTCTTTGCCGCAGAAGGAGCAGCGCACCTTGCTTTCAGAATCTGTGGTCTTCATGTCGCTCTCGTTATTCTGTTCGGGGCAGCCCACCTGTGGGCTCTCGATCACGACGGCAAAACGAACGCCGGAATCGATTTACTCCCCAACACGTCGGGGCCGGCCTCATCGTGAGACGCTGGCGAGTTGGGCGAGGCAGTCTGCATGTTGCGGGGCCGGGGTGCAAGCGCCGCCGGGGGGGCGGCGCGTTGGCTCCTCTCAGCCCTCGCCGGTCAGCGCCTCCAGGCGGCTTCGGACCACCTCAAACTCGCGCACCATCTTTAAGGTAAGCTCGGCGTGGCCGTGGGCGTAACCGTTGCCGATGAGCAGGTCGACGTCTTTGCCCACGCCCTCGCTGCCGAGCGCGGCGCGGGAGAAGTCGGTGGCCATGTTGAAGAAATAGACCACACCGCGGTCGCGCGCCGGCAAAATCGCCGACATCTCGGTACCGCTCACGTTGCAGGTGTTGATGACCACATCGACCAGCTCACCGCCGGTCATCGCCTCGACGGCGTGAAGCACCTCGGTGGGGACTTTTGCGTTGGCGGTGCGGAAGTCGTCGACGATGCCCGCTTCTTTAAGAAGTTTGAGGTTGGTGTCGTGAAGATCGACAGCGTAGACCTCGCCAGCATCGCCCAGGGTCGCGCGGGCGGTGGCCGCGCAGAGCATGCCGGACTTGCCGGCGCCCAGGACCAGCACGCGTTTCTGGCCTGCGACCAGGCGCGCGGTCTGGGCGGGGGCGCCGCAGACGTCCAGCGCCGAGAGCGCCACGCGCTCGGGCAGATCTTCGGGCATCGCCACAATGGGAGAGGAGGGCCAGAGGTAGGCGGTGCCCTCGATGTCCATCTGGTCGGCGTCGAGGTGCACCTTGATGACGCGGTCGATCTTCAGCGGGGTCAGCGTCAGGCTCACCAGCGAGGCCACACGCTGGCCGACCTTCAGCTCCACCGGGCCTTTGTAGTCTTTGCCGATGGCCTTAACGGTGCCCAGCAGCATGCCGCCGCTGCCGGTGACCGGGTTTTGCATCTTGCCGCGCTCGGCGACGATCGAACGCACCCGCTCGGCGACCTTCTCCTCATCGCGGCCCAGCTCACCGATGATCTGGTGGAAGCTGGCCGAGTCGATGTTGAGCGTCTGCACATCGATGACAATCTCGTTATCAAACGCCTCGCTCTCGGCATCCAGGCGCTGTGCGGCCTGCGGAAGCGCCCCTTCGGGCTCAATGACTCGATGCAACCCCAGATCATGACCACGTCGCTCGCTCACGCTCGCTCCTTTTTTGTATTCGGATGGAATCCACGGCCGGCGCCGACCTCGGACGCCGCCTCACACCCATCCTTCAAGCCATTGAATTCGTTAACCTTTCAAGCCACACCAAACCTTTAACCGAGACGCTTCATCACCTTCTGAAGATCCTCCCAGGCGGGGCGTTTTTTGCTCGTATCACGCAGCAGATCGTCGGGGTGGAAGGTGGGCAGAAGGGCGATGCCCTCAAAGCTCTGCCAGCTCCCGCGCACCTCCGGGCGGCGCGCGGCCTGGCCGAGCAGCGCCAGGGTGGCAAAGCCTCCCAGCGCCACGATGACGTCGGGCTGCACCACCTTGATCTGCTTCTTCAAGAAGGGCAGGCACTCGCTCACCTCGCCGGCCTGCGGCCGGCGGTCGCCTGCGGGGCGGCATTTGACGACGTTGGCGATGTAGACCTGCTCACGCGAGAGCCCCATCGCCTTGATCATGCCGCTCAAAAGATCGCCGGAAGCGCCGGCGAAGGGGCGGCCGGCGCGGTCGTCGTCGCCGTCGGGCGCGTCACCGATAAACATCAGGCGCGCGGTGGGGCTGCCCTGTCCGAACACGATCTGCGTGCGGGACTCACAGAGCCCGCAGCGGCGGCAGTCGCCCAGGTACTTTTGCAGAAAATCCATCTTTTCGGCGGGCGTCATCGACGCGGCCGACTTCTGCGCGGCCGACTTCTGCGCGGCCGGCCCGGGGGCGGCGGACTTATGTGGGGCGCTCGAAGGAGGCGGCGAGGAGAGCAGCTCCTCGTGGGAGTAGTCCTCGTAGCTCAGCGCCTCGTCGTACATCGGGCCGTCGTAGTCGTCGTAGGGGGGCGGCTCGTCGTTGAGGGAGACCGGCGGCGATTTTTGGGCAGAAGACGACGGGGCCGGCTTTGATGACGTGTTCGTCGAGGGGCCTGCCCCCCCTGGCGAGCTGCGGCGATCCTCGCCGCGCGAGGCGTTGGAGGGGGACTTCGGGCTGCGGTCGGGGCCGGCCGCGCCGCCACCGCCGCCACTGAAGGTGGGCCTGGTGCGGGCGCCGAGCTGCGCCCAGATCGGAGCGCCGGCGTCGGAAGCATTCTGGGAGGTGGGTGCCACCTGTGGCTGCGCGGGCGCCGAGGGCTCCTTGAACGAAGGCCGCTGAGGCGGCGAGGGAGCTTGCGACGCGGGCGCCGGTCGCTCAGAGCCCCCGGGTCGCTCAGAACCGACAGGTCGCGAAGCCGCTGCCGAGCCCGGGTGGGAGGGCGCGCGCTCCGGCGCGCGCGATGCGCCCGCCGACGACGAGCCCGAGCCCAGGTTTGCGCGCATCTTCGCCAGCTGGCGCTCCTGGCGGGCCTCTTTAAAAGCCTCAAACGCGGCGCGATCGGCCTCCGAGGCCGGGCTCGACCCGATCACACCCTGGGCCTGCTGCCATTGCAGGTAGCGGCGAAGATCCCCGACCAGGGCTTTGACATACGCTCGTTTCGTCATCACGGCTCTCGTTTAACCATAGATCATGCGGCGAAGACAACGGCCCCTCGCCACAATCCGCGCTCAGCTTTGAAGCCGCCTGGCGAGCGCCTCCCACAGCGCGCGGGCCACCTCGGGCTTGGTGCCGCTGAAAGTGCGCGGCTCCTCGTCCCCCACCAGCAGATGCACCGTGGCGCTCTCGGCCCCGAAGGTGCTCGCAGGCCCACCGATGACGTTGGCCACAATGGCGTGCGCGCCCTTGCGGGCGCGCTTGGCGCGAGCCCGCTCGATCACATCGTGGCTCTCGGCGGCAAAGCCCACCACCAGCGGTCGGCGCGCACCCTCTTCGGTCTCACTGCCCTCGCCAAAACGCTCACCAAGCTCGGCCAGGATGTCGGGATTGCGCTCAAGCTCAAGCGTGGGGGACATTTGCCCCTTGGGCATCTTTTTGTCACTCGGGTGGGACGGCCGCCAGTCGGCAACCGCTGCCACCATCATCGCCACATCCACCTCGGAGGCGCGCGCCATCACTTCACCGTGCATCTGCACCGCGCTCACCACATCGACCCGCGTCACCCCGTAAGGCGCCTCAAGCGCGGTGGGGCCGCTGACCAGGGTGACCTCGGCGCCCAGGCTGCGCGCGGCCGCCGCCAGCGCATAGCCCATCTTGCCGCTGGAGGGGTTCGACAAAAAACGCGCCGCGTCGATCGCCTCGCGGGTCGGCCCGGCGCTCAAGAGCACGCGCTTTCCCTTGAGCAGCTGCGGGGAGAGCGCCCGATCGAGCTCCGCTAAAATCACCGGCGGATCCGGCAGCCTGCCGGCGCCCACCTCCCCACACGCCAGCTCGCCGGCGTCCGGCTCGATGACCAGGTGGCGCTCCGTCTGGCGCAGGGTCTCCAGGTTCGCCTGCACCCGGGGGTGCAGGTACATCTGGGTGTTCATTGCCGGCGCCACCACCACCGGCGCGCGCGTGGCGAGCAGCACCGTCGTCAGAAGATCGTCGGCCATGCCCCGGGCCATCTTCGCGATGGTGTTGGCCGTGGCCGGCGCCACCAGCACCACATCGGCCCAGCGCGCGAGCTCAATATGGCCGATCTGCGCCTCATACCCGGCATCAAAGGTCGCGACGCCCACCGGCTGCTGCGTGAGCGCCTGAAAGGTCAGCGGGGTCACAAACTCCTGCGCGTTGCGCGTCATCACCACGCGCACCTCATCGCCGCGTTTGATCAACGCCCGCACAAGCTCACAGGCCTTATAGGCCGCGATCCCGCCGCTTACGCCCAGCACCACCTTCAACGCCACAGTCGCCTCACTTTGCCGTCCACCGCCCCTCATCGAGGCGGCGACCGGCCAGAAAATCAAGGAGCACGCTCACCATATACCCGGTCGCCCCCCAGATGGTGTGGCCCTCAAACTCATAAAAATGCAGATCGTAAGAGACCCCGTCCCAGCTGCGTTTCTCCACGCGCTGAAAGGCCGGGTCGGCCAGATGCCCGAGCGGCACCATGAACATCTCTTCGATCTCGGCCGGGTTGGCCACCAGCTCATAAGGGTGTGCGAACTCCCCCACAAAGGTCGTGACCTCATAGCCGCTGATCGTGGGCATGCGCACAAGCGATCCATAAAGCTGCACATCGCCCGGCAGAAGCCCGATCTCCTCATGAGCCTCGCGCAGCGCCGTATCCCGCAACCGATCATCGCCCGGATCGCGGCGGCCCCCCGGGAAGCTCACCTCCCCGGAGTGCTGACGCATCGAGTCGGGGCGCTCGGTAAACACCAGGTGCAACTCCTGGCCCACCTGGCAGAGCGGCGCGAGCACAGCGGCCTCGCGCAGCGGCCGGCCCTCCAGGCCGGGCACGCGATCAAAATGCACCGCCGGCTCCCAGCCCAGCTCCCCCAGGCGCTGGCGCACCCGCTCTGGCGCAAAGCGCGAGCTCATCTTCGCACTCGCGCTTCAAAGACGTTGCGGCCGTCTTCCTCGCCAACAAAGCGGATGTCGAGGACCTCCATCATCATCTTGCGGATTTTCCCGCGGGGCAGACGAATGTGGCAGTAGTCCTCGTCTTCGACCTTCATCACCCGGCAGCGCCCGAGTTTGGGGTGATCGAGGATGTCGCCGGCTTTCAGCATCGGTCCGTCCAGATCGTCGTCAAAACTCGCGGCTCGGGCGGGCTTCTTGGGCGCGGGGCGCCCCTTGCGGGCCTGCTCGCGACGCGTCTCGGTGGAGTCGGCCTCGGCGATGGCGTCGGCCCAGGAGAGGCCCGGGGTGCCGCCGGCCGAGGCGGCCGGCTCGCTGGCCGCCGGCGCGCTCGGTGCGGCGCTCGCACTCGACGCCGCAGCCGGCTCTTTGCGCTCCGAGGGGCGCTCGATCTGCTCGATCGTCTCCAACTCCAGGCGCCCGCTGGCGGTGTCCAGGCGACGCTTCATGCGCAGATCGCCAAAAACATCGACCACAAACTCCGCGCTCAGCGCTTTGGCCCGGCGCAGTTGCCCGGCCACAAGCTGCGGGCCGGCCGGCCCCAGCGCGTTGAACACCGCGTCGAGGCGCAGCACCACCTCATCGCCCAGGGTGGAGACGTTGCCGTTGAGGCTCACCAGCTCAAAATACCCCTCCCCCTCCACCACTTTGACGTACTCCCCGCGGCGAGGATCGAAGGCGGCGAGCTCGATCTCGGAGAACTGCCCGACGGCGCGTAGTTCCGCCGCAGCCACCCCATTACTCCGGCAAATCCGCGTGAGCTCCGTCACCAGCTCCTCGCCATCATCCACTCGCCCCACCAGCTTCTGCTGGCTTGCTGAAACTCGAAAAATCACGTTCATCCTCAGGTGCTAAGTTGGCGCGAAGGTTTGGTTTTTCGTCACCCTCGCGGCCGCTCAAAGAGCGCTCTTGGGCGCCCACTTCGGGCGCAATCTCCCACACTCATCCGCCCCTTACAACATCGGAGCCGGGGCGCGCACTCCCATCCCCCGGAGCGCCGCGAAATACGCGGGCTAAGGGGCGATCACCACCAGATATCCTGATCTTCGGTCACGCCCACCAGGCGTACCGGGTAGGTGGTGCCCCCCACTTTGATCTCCCCCTCAAAGATGCCGGCGGGCTGCAAAAAGTAGCTGCGGATGGGCCCCAGATTGCGCACCTCGCGGTGCACGAAGATCGATCGAAAGTGCAGCCGGACGCGCCCACAGCCTGTTGTTACCTCCCAGGGTCGCTCGGGATGCTCTTTCTCAAAGGTGAAACGCGCGCGCCCGAGCCCGATGAGCTCCCGGCCCACCCAGAGCGCGTTTTCGTTGGCGGTGGGGTGGGTGTCGTTAAACCCCTCAACCAGGTTGAGCCCCACGCGGCGCCCGTCAGGCAGGCGCCCCATGCCCATCGCCCAGCGCCAGGCCGTCTGGCGGCCCAGATACCCCTGGGTGTAATCCAGCGCGCCCAGCCCCCCGTCGAGATCATAGGAGCGCGAGCCCACCTTGAAGTGGCCTTTGACCGGCAGCGCGGTCCATTTCTGCGTGACGTTGATGCGGCCCGGATCGGGAACTGGCGAGATCACGGTGAGCGCCGGGGCGGCCTGCTCGGTGTGCAGCTCGGCCAAAAGATCGGTCTTCCCGAAGGCCGGCGCAGCCCAAGTGCCCAGCGTCGCCCCCACCTCATAGGGCATCCCGCGGGGCTCGCGACGCGTAAACAGGTGCGCGCCGGGACGCCGGTAATGGGCGGCAAGGCCGACGCCCGGGCAGTCGCCGACCTCCACCTGCAACCCCGGCACGCCCAGCCCGCCGAAACGCAGCACCGGGCGCTCCTCCAGCAGATCGACGGCGTACATGAAGGTGTGGGCGGCGTAACCGGCGTGCACGATCGCCTGGGCCACAAACACCTCGTCGGTGCAGATGGCGCTGTACTGCCAGCGTTTTCGCCGCACCTTCGCCGCCGCCCCCTCCAGCGCTTCGGCGCCGCGCAGGCGATGAAGCTGCACCGCCGGCAGCTCCCCGCGGTAGGTGCCGATGCGCGCGCTCCCCAGGCGATCCACCATCGCGTTGGGCACCTTCCCGGGCGCCTCGTCGTGTTGTGACTCCACCATTGCGTTGCTCCCTGGTTCGCCGCGCACTCGCGCCGGCATGCTCAACCCATCACCGCGTCATCGAAATCATCGAAATCATCGAAATCATCGAAGGCGTTGACGATAACCCGGGCCCCCCCCGCGTCAACGCTCGCCTATGCGCGATCACCTGGCACCGCGACGCCCCTCAGCCCAACGCATCGACGATGCCTTCCAACGCCCAAAAGTGCGACAAGCTGGCATAGACCATCACCTCGAAGGCAGGGGGGGCGTGGTATTTTGCGACATGGCATCGCCTTACCCCCCACCCGACCGTGACAAATTGGCACAGGCCATCGCCTCGAAGGCAGGGGGGGTGTGGTATTTTGCGACATGGCATCGCCTTACCCCCCACCCGACCGTGACACGTTGTCATAGTCGATACCTTTGCGCCGACCAGAATCACATTTTGGGGCATCGGGCATCATCTCGCGTGGCCCCAGACCCCATCCTCGCTCTTCGAATATCGCCTACTGCTGTACTTGCGAGCAGTAAACCTGTGCATACGTTCTCCCTCGTCCAGAAAAATTTGACGTTAAGACGCTAAACCGAGGGAACCGCCCATGATCTTCGAGAGACTCTACGACAGCGACCTGGCCCAATCCTCCTTTCTGATCGGCTGCCCGGACACCAACAAAGCGCTGGTGGTCGATCCGCGCCGCGATCTGGAGCCCTATGTTGAGCTGGCGCGCGAGCACGGCCTGACCATCACGGATGTGGCCGAGACGCATATTCACGCCGACTACTTAAGCGGCGGCCGCGAGCTCGCGCGGGCCACCGGCGCGACCTTCTGGTTTAGCGCCGAGGGCGATGAGAGCTGGCAGTACAGCGGGCTCGATGAACTTGAGACAAAGGCCCTTCACGATGGCGAGCGCATTGAGCTGGGGCGCTGCGCGGTGGAGGCGGTGCATACCCCGGGGCATACCCCCGAACACCTGAGTTTTTTGCTCTACGATGAGGAGCAGGTGATCGCGGGGCTTACTGGCGATTTTCTCTTTGTGGGCACGCTGGGCCGCCCCGATCTCATCGACGCCACGGGCCTGGGGCAGAACGTGAGCGAGAAGGCGGCAAAAGCGCTCTACGCCAGCGCAAAACGCGCCATCGATCGTTTTCCCCACGATGTGCCGCTGTGGCCGGGGCACGGGGCGGGGTCGGCCTGCGGAAAATCCATCGGGGCGCTGCCCACCACCACTCTGGCCATCGAGCTCGCCAGTGCACCCTGGGCCCCCTATGTGCAAAAAGGCGACGAGCAGGGCTTTATCCAACACATCCTGGCCGAGCAGCCCGAGTCGCCCACCTATTTTCGGCGTATGAAAGAAGAGAACCGCGACGGCTTTGAGCTGCGCGATCGCTCCGCCCGCCCCTCCCGCGCCTACCCCCACCTGATCCAACGCGCGCTCTCCGGCGATATGAAGGTGCTCGATCTTCGCCCTCGCGACGACTTTCATCGCGCCCACCTCAATAACAGCCTGCACCTTCCCCTGGGATCGCATTTTGCGACCTGGTCGGGCTGGGTGCTCCCCGAGCGCGAGCCCCTCTTGCTCATTACCGGCTCGGGTAACGAGGCCGATCGCGCCGCGGCGTCTCTTCTGCACATCGGCCACGACAATGTGGTGGGTTTTCTGCCCTTTGAGGCCCTGCCCGACGCCGAGCTCACCTCCCAGCCCCACCTCGGGGTTAAGGAGGCCCATCAGAAGTGGCGTAAAAAAGAGGCGACCTTCCTCGATGTGCGGGGTGCCTCGGAGTGGCGCGAGGGCTACATCCCCGGCGCCCTGCACCACCCCCTGCCCCGGCTCACCACCGAGATCGATGCCATCCCCCGCGACCGCGATCTGATCGTCTATTGCGGAAGCGGCGCGCGCGCCGCCGTGGCCACAAGCCTTCTGCACGCCCACGGCATCACCCGCGCTATCGCCTTCGATGGAAGCATGGGCGCCTGGAATGAGGCCGATCTTCCCACCGAGACGCCGCAGAAGGGCGCGCGGGCCGCAGAATGAGCGCCTCGCCGCCCTCTTTCAGCGCCGCGCGCTCAGAGCTTCGCCACGTGAAACATCGCCTCGCCCTGGTGCACCAGGGGGTGGGTGACGTGCGAGAGCACGATGCCGTCAAAAGGGGCCTTGAGCGGCGCGGCGCTGGTATCAAAGGCGTCGCCCACGGTGCCCAGGCGCTGGCCCTTTTTCACAAAGGCCCCGCTCTCGACCTCCACGCGCAAGATGCCTGCGCGGCGAGCACGCACCCAGCTGGTCTGCGAGCTCTCACGGTTGGAGCCGGGCGTGCCGGCGTCTTTAAAGGAGGTGACTCCCAGGGCCTGCAGCACCCGCTTGGTACCCGCCAGGCCGACTTCCACCACGGGGCGATCAAAACGCAGCGCCTCGCCACCTTCAAAGAGCACGATGGGAATCTTCTTTCTGGCTGCCGTCTGGCGCAGCGACCCTCGGGGGGGCGCGGCGTCCATCATCACCTCGGCCCCGAACGCCTCCAGGATCTGGCGGGTGGGGCCGTCGCTTAAGTCGCCGCGCACGTGCGGGAAGTTGTAGCGCCCCACCGCCGCGGTATGCAGGTCGATGCCGTGGGTGCAGCGCCCCACGATCTCATCGAGGAAGAGGCGCGCCAGGCGTCCGGCCAGGCTCCCCTTTTTATTGCCCGGAAAGCTGCGGTTGAGATCGCGGCGATCCGGCAGGTAGCGCGACTGATTGATAAACCCGAACACGTTGACGATGGGCACCGCGATGACCGCACCACACATCTTTTGGGGATCGAGATCGTCGAGGAGCGCGCGCACGATCTCCACCCCGTTGACCTCATCGCCGTGCAGCGCGGCGCTCACCCAGACGCGCGGGCCCGGCTCCACCCCGCGCACGATCTCCACCGGCAGCGCCAGCGGCGTCTGGGTGGGCAGGCCCCCCATCGGGATCTCCACCCGGCGGCGCTCCCCGGGCTCCACGCTCACCCCGTTGACCACCAGCGCGCGCCGTACCTTCGGGCTAGAAATGGCGATTTCTCCTTCAGAAATGGATCGTGTCACGGGCAGCACCTCTCGAGACGTTCTCCTCAATAAAGGAGACGATATGACCGGCGACATCAATGCCGGTGGTCTGCTCAATGCCCTCAAGTCCCGGCGAGGAGTTGACCTCGATGACCATCGGACCGCGGCTGGAGCGCAGAAGGTCGACACCGGCCACACTCAGGCCCATGGTCTGCGCGGCCAGAATCGCCGTCTCGCGCTCCTCTTCGCTGAGCTCGGCCACGGTGGCGTAGCCGCCGCGGTGCAGGTTGGAGCGAAACTCCCCGGGCTGGGCCTGCCGCTTCATCGCCGCGACCACCTCATCGCCCACCACAAACGCGCGAATATCGGCGCCGGCCGACTCGGCGATGTACTCCTGAAGCAAAATATTGGCGTCGAGCCCCCGAAAGGCCTCGATCACCGACTGCGCCGCCTTACGCGTCTCGGCCAGCACCACGCCGATGCCCTGGGTGCCCTCCAAAAGCTTGATGACCAGGGGCGCGCCGCCGACGGTGTCGATGACCCCGTCCACATCTTTGGTCGAGTGCAAAAAGCCGGTCACGGGCATGCCCACCCCGGCGCGCGCCAGCAGCTGCATCGCCCGAAGTTTGTCGCGCGAGCGCGAGATGCCCTGGGAGGTGTTTGCCGAAAACACCCCCATCATCTCGAACTGGCGCACCACCGAGAGCCCGTAAAACGTATACGTCGCCCCGATGCGCGGCACGATCGCCTCCACATCCTTGATCTCCTCGCCAGCGAGCATGACCCGGGGGCGTTTGGAGGTGATGTCCATAAAGCAGCGCAGGTAGTCGACGATCTGGACGTCGTGACCCCGCTCAACGGCGGCCTCGCGCAGACGACGGGTGGAGTAGAGCGAGCTTTTGCGCGAGAGGATGGCGATCTTCATGGGGTGGTGCTCCAGAAACCTTGGGGGATGACGCCGGGCGCACACCGCGCGACGACGAAGAGAAAAACGTCAGGAGTGGGGGGAAGACTCCCCCAGAAAAGATGCGGCCGGATCGACCAGAAAACGCCCCCGGACGGCGTGGCGCCCGAGCAGCATACGAAACCCCATCGCCTTGCGATCGGTCAGCGTCAGATCGATGGCGTAGCGCTGACCCAGCACCTCGACCACCGGGCGAATGACCACGCGAAACTCCTCATGGCCCGAGGAGCTGCGCACCACGCGCCGGTCGTGCAGCGGGTACTCGGCCACCGCCCCGTCGCGGGCGCTGCGCTGATGGGGGCGCACCTCAAAGCGCACCCAGGGCTCACCATCGCGCTCAAAAAGCTCGATATTTTCGGCGTGCAGGGCCGAGGTGCGCGCGCCGGTATCGATCTTGGCTTTGATGCGTCCCAGGCCCAGCTCGGGCAGCCCCACCCACTCGCGCCACCCGATGATCGGGCGCGCCCTTTTCGGGCTCTTCTTCACTGTCATATCCTCGCCGGGGTGAACGTGATGATTCTGGCCCCAGAATGTTGCGCGCGCGTACTTTGTCAACCATCGTCGCGCGACTAAAGTGAGCGCGACAGCGCCATGCGCGGCCCCAGGCCTCGCTGTGAATACCCATGACTCGCCATGCCCCCGGGGAAACGATGTCGAAACGCAACCTGCCCACCGAACTCTGGAAGCGCTTTCAGGAGGCCAAGGAGGCCCCCGCGCTCACCCGCCGCGACGCCGACGGCACCCTGCACCAGCCCACCTACTGGGAGTGGACCCGCGGGGTGCAGCGCCTGGCGATGGGCCTTGTGGACTGGGGGGTAACCCCTGGCGAGCGCATCGGCTTTGCGGCGCCGAACAGCGCGGCACTGCTCGATCTGATGGTGGCCGGCTGGCTCATCGGTGGGTGCGTGGTGCCACTGCTTCCAGGCCAGGAGCGCCGCGACACCTTGAGAGCGCTGGCCCGCTCGGGAGCATCGGTGATCGTGGTCAGCGATGAGGCGGAGCGCCAGCGTTTGAGGGGCCCGGGGGGCCAACTTCCTCCCGACCTGAAGTTTGTGCTCACCGAAGGTGCAGCCGACGCCGAGGCCTGCCTGGGCGTCGAAGCGCTCTCGGAGCGTGGGCGCGACCGCCTGCGCCGCGGCGGCCTCAACCTGCTGGCCGAGCGCATGTTTGCGCAGGACGCCGACGCCCCCTCGCTGATCCTCTACGACACCACCCCCTCGGAGACGATGCGCGGCGCGCACTTCTCTGGCGAGAAGGTGCTCCTGATGCTTGAGCGCATCGCCCACCAGATGAACCTCGACGCCGACGAGCCGGTGCGCCTGGGCGCGCTCCTCTCGTACGGCTGGCCCGGATCGTTTTTGCTCACGATGAGCGCGCTCTACGCCGGAAAAGAACTCGCTGTGGCCGACTCGGCGCGCCAGCTTCACGAGCAGCTGGGCGATCTTCAGCCCACACATCTTCTGTGCGGGCCGGCCTTCCTGGAGTCGCTGGCCACCCGCTGGCAGGAGCGCCTGGAAGCCGCACCCGATCTGCTTAAGCAGCTCTCGGAATCGACCGAGGCCGCCTCCTCGCCATCGCGCGCGCCGCTGGGACGCCTGCTCGGGGGGCTTGGTGAGAAGGCCGCCGATCGGCTGCTCTACGCTCCGATCCGATCGGAGCTCGGAGGTAGACTGCGCGCCATCTACGTGCCCGAAGGCCAGGCCGACCCCACCTGGCGCCAGATTCTGGAGCGCGCCGGCACCCGTCTTCTGGGCTACCTGGCGCTCCCCGAAGCCGGCGTCTCCCATCTGGAGCACCCCGGGGCCGCTCGCCAGGGCTCGGCCGGCCGCCCCATCGAGGGCATCGCCACCCGCCAGGCCCACGCTCGCCAGGGCGAGCCTGGCGAGCTCTGGCTGCGCGGCGAAACGCTCTTTGATGGCTACTGGGGTGGGCCTGGCCCCCGCGAGCGCAACGCCGAGGGCTGGCTTCCCACCGGCCTGACCGTGCGCCTGGAGAGCGGCTTCGCCTTTGTAGAGAGCGCCCCGGCCACCGCCCCTCTCACCGAGCCCTGAGCCTCAAGATGAAAACTGTCCCGACGCGCTTCAGCCCGGTTTTTGCGCCGGTTTGCGCCGAGCAGTCCCCTCCCCTAAGATGCGCGCGGCCGCAGCCCGCGCCGACTTTGCAGACCCCTTTGTCGAAGATCCTTATGACACCCATGCACCCGACTCTTTTTCTTCGCCTCCTGGCTCTGACCACCCTGCTGCTCGTCGCCAGCGGCTGCGGTGAGCTGCTCGACGCGCTCCCCGGCACCTCGGTCTCGGGCACCGTTTATGGCGAGAGTTTTAGCGCGGTCAGCTCGACCGCCGAGGTCAGCAGCGACGGCACCTACTTTCTGACCTTCTCCGACGACGCCTCCTACAGCTGCACCTCCACCCCGCCGGGCAACTACCTCACCGTGGTCGTCGGCCAGGTGACGGCCGCCGGCACGCTCAGCGCTGCGGGCAACGTCAGCTTCAACCTCGTTGAAGACGGCACCACCTTCACCGAGAGCGCCTCGGCCGGAAGCGTCACCATCGATCGCCTCGACGCCGAATTCGATCAGGTGATCGAAGGATCGATCAACGCGGTGGGCCCCTCCAGCGACGTCGCCGGCAGCTTCAGCACCACCATCTGCAACTGATCCCCACCTCTTTATAGGCGCAACGCAAAACGCGCTAACGCGACCTTTTGCCACAGGTTTCGGCCTCGATCGCCCGTCCCGAATCACCTTGTCGCGGTCGGGGCCATCTGGCATATTTCGCGCCATTCCCGGGCGAAAGCCCGCCAGGTGCCACCACCTGAGCGCGCCCGCCTACCGAAACGATCCGAGATGTCATGACGCCGTTGCTCATCGTCTTGTTGCCCTTCGTCGGCCTGATCCTCCCGATCATTCTGGCCCGCCACAGCCACACCGCCGCCACCGTCGGTGCGCTGATCCCCACAACCCTCTCGTTTGGGCTCTTACTAAGCCTGGCCGGCGACGTTTTTGCCGGCGAGGTCTTCGTGGCGAGCTGGCCCTGGATTGAGACGCTGGGGATGAACCTCTCGTTTCGGGTCGACGGCCTGGGGATGCTCTTCGCCATCCTGATCTTAGGCATCGGCACGCTGGTGGTGCTCTACGCCCACTTCTATTTGAGCGACTCCGACCCTCGGGGGCGCTTCTTCGGCGCGCTTCTGGCCTTTATGGGCGCGATGCTCGGGGTGGTGCTCGCTGAAAACGTGCTTTTGCTGGCGTTTTTCTGGGAGATCACAAGCCTGAGCAGCTTCTTGCTCATCGCCTACTGGACCCACGTGCCCCTGGCCCGCCAGGGCGCGCGCATGGCGCTGGCGATCACCGGGATGGGCGGCCTTTTGCTCTTCGCCGGTCTGCTGCTCGTCGGCCACATCGTGGGCAGCTACGAGCTCAGCGCCATCCTGGCCAACGGCGCGCTCATTCAGGGCCACGACCTTTATGTGCCGGCCCTGCTCCTTGTGCTGATGGGCGCGTTTACCAAGAGCGCGCAGTTCCCCTTCCACTTCTGGCTGCCCAACGCCATGACCGCGCCCACGCCGGTCAGCGCGTATCTGCACTCGGCCACCATGGTCAAAGCCGGCGTCTTCTTGCTGGCGCGTATGCACCCGGCGTTGAGCGGCACCCCGGAGTGGTTCTTCATCGTCACCGGCGCCGGTCTGATCACCCTGACCTTTGCGGCCTACGTCGCCCTCTTCAAACACGACCTCAAGGGCCTGCTGGCCTACTCGACGATCAGCCACCTGGGGCTCATCACGGTGCTCTTTGGCTTTGGCACCCCGATGGCCGCGCTGGTGGGCGTCTTCCACATCCTCAACCACGCCGCCTTTAAGGCCTCGCTCTTTATGAGCGTGGGCATCGTCGACCACGAGACCGGCACCCGCGACATGCGCATCCTGGGCGGACTTCGTCACGCTATGCCCATCACCGCCACGCTCGCCACGCTGGGCGCCGCGGCGATGGCGGGCATCCCGGGCTTCAACGGTTTCATCTCCAAAGAGATGCTCTTCTACGAGTCCTGGAAGCTGCCCTTCATCGAGCAGGACTGGGTGGTGCCGGTGATCGTGACAGTGGGCGGCCTGCTCTCCATGGCCTACTCGGTGCGCCTGGTCATCGACACCTTCTTCGGTGAAGAGGGAGATACGCCCGCCAAACCCCACGACCCGCCCTTTGGCATGTGGCTTCCGGTGGCCCTGCTTGTGACCGTCTGCCTGGTCGTGGGCGTCTACCCGAGCATCGCCGAGCCCATCGTCAACGCTGCGGCGCTGGCCACCATCGGCGGGGTAATGCCCGAAGGCTACGAGCACCTCTCGCTCTGGCACGGCTTCAACGCCGCGGTGGTCATGAGCCTCATCGCCATCTTCGGCGGGGTGGCCTTCTTCACGCTGCGCCACAAGCTCTTCGCGCTGGCCGAGCGCTACTGGCCTAACCTGCAGGGCAAGCTCGTCTTTGAAGGCCTGGTCGAGCGCGTGGTGGACGCCACCCGCGCCACCACCGCCTCTCTCGAAAATGGCTCCTTGCAGCGCTACTCGATGCTGCTCATCGCCTTTGTGGTCGCCGCCGGCGCGCTGCCCTTCTTCCTCTTTGATTTTGCCCCGGGCAACCTCCCGGCCACCGACCTTGAGCCGGTGACCATCGTGGTCTTCGGCATCTTTGTGGCCGCCTGCTTCGGCGTGGTCGCCTACCACAAGCGCCGCCTCACCGCGATTGTCATCCTCTCGGTGGTGGGCCTTGTGGTGAGCTTGAGCTTCGTCAAATTCTCCGCGCCCGACCTGGCTCTGACCCAGCTCTCGGTCGAGGTGGTCACCATCCTGCTCCTGCTCCTGGCCCTCTACGTGCTTCCCAAAGAGACGCCCAGCGAGGGCGGCTTCAGCCTGCGCAAAGTCCGCGACGGCATCCTCGCCACGGTCGCCGGCCTGGGCACCGGCTGGATGAGCTACATGGTGATGACGCGCCCCCAGGACTCCATCAGCATGACCCACCTGGAGAAGGCCTATTACCCGGTGGGCGGCGGTACCAACGTCGTCAACGTCACGCTCGTCGACATCCGCGGCTTCGACACCATGGGTGAGGTCGCCGTGCTGGCGATGGCCGGCTTGGGCATCTTCGCGCTGCTCTCCCGACTCAACCCCGAGCATATCCACGGCGTCACCCGCCGCGTGCTCGATCGCTACCCGGTGATGCTCACCTCGGCCACTCGCCCCCTGCTCAGCCTGATTCTGGTGATGGCCGTCTACATCTTTTTGCGCGGCCACTACCTGCCCGGCGGCGGATTTATCGCCGGTCTGGTCGCCACCGTCGCGCTGATCATCCAGTACATGGCCAGCGGCCAGCAATGGTCCTCGGAGCGCATGCCCGTCAACTTCCGCATCATGGCGATCATCGGCGTCACTATCGCCGTGCTCTCCGGGGCGACCTCGCTCGCTCTGGGTAAACCCATGATGACCATGCTCGTTCCGCTCGGTGAGCCCGGCACCGTCATGACCCTCTACTTCGACCTGGGCGTCTTCCTGGGCGTGGTAGGCGCGATGATGACCATTCTCACCAGCCTCGGCGTCTTGAGCCGTCCGGCCAACGCTGAGACCCTCGCCCACAGCAAGGAGACCAATCCATGGAAGCCCTGATAGCCTCTGCCATCGCCGTTCTGGTGGCCTGTGGGTTCTACCTGGTGCTGCGCGCTCGCACCTTCCCGGTCATCGTCGGGCTGGCCCTCTTCTCGTATGCGGCCAACCTCTACATCTTCTCCACCGGGCGGCTCACCTCCGGGATGCCCCCGGTCTTGCAAAAAGGCGTGCCGCTTGAGGCCTACGCCGATCCGCTGCCTCAGGCCCTGATCCTCACGGCGATCGTCATCGGCTTTGCCATGACCGCCTTTATCCTGGTGTTGGCCATCAGCGGCTATGTGGAGCTTGGCACCGATCATCTCGACGGTAAGGAGCAGACCAGGTGAATAACTGGATCGTCATACCTATCCTGCTGCCGATGCTCACCGCGCTTGTCTGCGCGCTGATCCCGGCCTCAAAGATCGCCCTTCAGCGCGCTCTCTCGCTTGCAGCCTCGCTCGCTCTGGTGGCCACCGGCTTCTTCATGATCAGCCAGACGATGTCTGGCGAGATCTTCAGCTACGCGATGGGCAACTGGTCGGCGCCCTTTGGGATTGTGGTCGTCGTTGACCGACTCTCGGCGATGATGGTCGCCCTGACCAGCGTGGTCGCCCTTTGCGTGCTGGCTTACGCCTCGCAGGGCGCCGATAAGCGCGGGCCCTACTTCCACTTTCTCTTCCAGTTTCAGGTGCTGGGGATCTGCGGCGCGTTCTTAACGGGCGACATCTTCAACCTCTTTGTCTTCTTCGAGATCCTGCTGCTCTCGTCCTACAACCTGCTGGTCTACTCCGGCGGCCAGAAGCGGCTTAAAGCGGGCATCCATTATGTGATCCTCAACCTGATCGGCTCGGCGCTCTTTCTCATCGGCGTGAGCACGCTCTACGGGATCACCGGCACGCTGAACATGGCCGATATGTCGCTGCAGGTCGCCTCCCTGGGTGCCGAAGATCAGGCGATCTTGCAGGCCGGCGCCCTGGTGCTGATGGTGGTCTTTGCGCTCAAGGCCGCGCTGCTTCCGCTCTACCTGTGGTTGCCCGGTGTCTACGGCGCGGCGACCGCGCCGGTGGCCGCGCTCTTTGCCGTGCTGACCAAGGTGGGGGTCTACGCCATTTTGCGCACCTCCACGCTGATCTTCGGCCCGGAGGCCGGCGTCGGCGCCGACCTGATTGAGCCCTACCTCTTTCCGCTGGCGCTGATGACCCTCTTCTTCGGCATGGTCGGCGCGATGGGCAGCCACCGCCTGCGTCATATGACCGGCTACCTCATCATCGCCTCACTGGGCACGATGATGGCCAGCATCGGCCTCTTCACCCAGGCCAGCATCTCGGCGGCGCTCTACTACATGGTGCACTCCACGCTGATCATGGCGCTCTTCTTCCTGCTCATCGAGCGGGTCGCCGCCCAGCGTGGCCCCTTCACCGACGAGATCCGCATCGGCTGGAAGCTCACCCAGCCCACCCTGCTCGGGCTGATCTTCTTCGGGGCGGCTGTGGCCGCCGCCGGCCTCCCTCCCTTCAGCGGCTTTCTGGGCAAGCTCCTGATGCTGCAGGCCGCCATCGGTGAGCCCGGCGGCTTCTGGATGTGGGCGGTGATCCTCTTTACCAGCCTTCTGGGCCTTATCGCCCTGAGCCGCGTCGGCACCCAGGTCTTCTGGAAAGGCAGCGAGGTCGCCGCCGACCGCGCCGACCAGGTCGAGCGCACCACCGCGCTGCAGGCCGTCCCCCTGATCGCCATTCTGGCGATTCTTGCGGCCTACTCCGCCTTTGCCGGTCCGATCACCGAATACACCGATGAAGTCGCCGCCCAGCTCCTCGATCCGCAGCAGTACATTGACGCGGTGATGGTCGAGCCGGCCTTCTTCCCCGACACAGCAGGCATGAGCGATGACCTCAGCAACAAGGACCACTGACGTGATCAGCATTCGACAACGCGTTCTGCCTCAGCCCCTCTTCAGCCTGGTGCTGCTGGCGGTCTGGCTTCTGGCTCAGGGCAAGCTCGAACTCTCCACGATCATCGGCGGGGTGATCCTGGCGCTGGTGCTGCCGGCCTTCACCTACCGCTTCACCGACACCTTCCCGAAGGTGCGCCGGATCCGCCCCCTGATTCAGTACATCGTCATCGTGATGTGGGACATCCTCATCGCCAACCTCACCGTGGCGCGCTTGATCCTGGGCCCGGCCCGCAAGCTCAAGCCCACCTTCCTGGAGGTGCCGGTGAAGCTGACCAACCCCTACGCCATCACGATCTTCGCGGCGACCATCTCGCTGACCCCCGGCACCGTCTCGGCCAACTTAAGCGGCGACCGCAAGACGCTGCTGGTGCACGCGCTGAGCACCGAAGACCCCGACGCCGAGATTCAGCTGATGAAGGCCCGTTACGAGGCGCCGCTTCTGGAGATCTTCCAATGATCTTAACCTACGCCATCGCCATCGCCTTCGGCATCGTCTCAGCGGCCGTGCTCCTTAACGCCTACCGCCTCTTCCAGGGGCCCGATGTGCTCGACCGCGTCGTCGCGCTCGACACGATGTACATCAACACCATCGGGCTGCTGATCCTGGCCGGCATCTGGTGGGCCACCGACATCTTCTTTGAAGCCGCCCTGCTCATCGCCATGATGGGTTTTGTGGGCACCGTCGGTATGGCCCGCTTCCTGCTTCGCGGCGACCTCATCGAGTGAATCTTTATCGGCCGGCGAGCACCTCAACGCTCGCCCCGAAGCCCCCGAGAACACCATGGAAGAGCTTCCCCTCTACCTTCAAAGCATCATCGCCGCGCTGATCCTCTTCGGCGCCATCTTTGCCTTCATCGGCTCGCTGGGCCTGGCGAAGCTGCCGGACTTCTACATGCGCCTGCACGGTCCCACCAAGGCCACCACCCTGGGCCTGGGCGCGATGCTGGTGGGCTCGATGATCTTCTTCAGCGTCACCAAGGGCAGCCTCACGCTCCACGAGGTGCTCATCACCCTCTTCCTCTTTATTACCGCCCCGGTCAGCGCCCATATCCTCTCGAAGTCGGCCATCCGCGAGCGCATCTACGACTCCACCGGCATGGTCGAAGAGAAGACCCGCGAGCTCTTTTAAGCCCCCATCTCAGCGGCCTCACCGGCCTCACCGCGCTTGCGGGTCTTCGCTTTTCTGTAGAAAACGTGCCCGCCCGAGCGCGCCGCGCTCCCCGCTCCTCTCTCCCCCCGCCAGGCCCCCCGAAGATGTCTTACGCCGAACAGGCGGCGATGTTCGAGAACCGTCTCCAGAAGAACATCAGCCGCATCGAAAACGCCGCCCAACGCCTGGGCCAGAGCTGCTACCGCATCTACGACGCCGACATCCCCGAGATCCCCCTGCTCGTCGACTGGTACGAGGGTTATCTTCACGTGGCGCTGATGGCCCGGCGCAAGTTCCGCGACATGGACAACGAGGCCTGGCTCGACGCGATGCTCGATGTCTTGATGACCCAGCTCAAGGTCCCCGCCGAGAAGGTTTTTGTAAAAACCCGGCGCCGCCAGAAAGGCTCCTGGCAGTATTCGAAATTTGCCCATGAGCGCAGCGAGATCGTCGTTCACGAAGACGGCCTCAAGTTCAAGGTCAACCTCTCCGACTACCTGGACACCGGCCTTTTCCTGGACCACCGCATCACCCGCCAGATGGTGCGCGAGGAGTCGGAGGGCAAGAGCGTGCTCAACCTCTTCGCCTACACCGGTGCCTTTACTGTGCACGCCATCGCCGGCGGCGCCCGCAAGACCGTCACCGTTGATATGAGCAACACGTACTTGCGCTGGGCCCGTGAGAACCTCGCGCTCAACCAGATGAGCCTGCGCGGAAACCGCTTCGAGCGCGCCGACATCCTGCAGTACCTGGCCAGCCCTGACCGCGCCCGCGACCGCTACGACTTGATCGTGCTCGACCCGCCCACCTTCTCCAACTCCAAGAAGATGGACGACACGCTTGAGATCCAGCGCGACCACCCCTGGCTTATCAACACCTCCCTGGGCTTGCTCAAACCCGGCGGCGCCCTTTACTTCTCGACGAACTTTCGGAACTTTAAGCTGCAACCCGGACAGCTCCACGGCGCCTCGATCGAAGACCTCACCCACAAGACCATCCCGCACGACTTCCAACACTCCAAACCCCACCAGAGCTGGCGCATCACCCGCGCGTAACGCTCTCCAAGCGCTCGCGATCTATGACCTCTGAAAACGAAGCGAAACTCACCCCCAAAGGCCCGCGCCGCAGCCTCTCGGGCATCAAGCCCACCGGTTTTCCGCACCTGGGCAACTACCTGGGCATGATCCGCCCGGCCATCGATCTGCAGGAGGACTACGAGGCCTTCTACTTCGTGGCCGACTACCACGCCCTGACCTCGGTGCGAGATCCTCAGGCGCTGCGCGACTCGGTCTACCAGATCACGGCCTACTTTCTGGCCTTTGGTCTCGATCCGGCCCGCGCCGCCTTCTTTCGCCAGTCCGATATCCCGGAGGTCACCGAGCTGACCTGGCTCTTGAGCTGCGTCACGCATATGGGTCTTTTGGAGCGCGCGCACGCGTATAAGGCGGCCAAAGACCAGGGCATCGAGAAGGAGATCAACCACGGCGTGTTCACCTACCCGGTGCTCATGGCCAGCGATATTCTGATCTACGACTCGGAGGTCGTGCCCGTAGGCGCCGACCAGATCCAGCACATCGAGATGACCCGCGACATGGCCCAGAAGTTCAACGCCGCCTTCGGCGGCGACTTTCTGCGTCTGCCCGAGGCCCGCGTGCGCGAAGACGTCGCCACCGTCCCCGGCATCGACGGCCGCAAGATGAGCAAGAGCTACGGCAACATCATCGAGCCCCTTCTGCCGCCCAAAAAACTGCGCAAGCAGATCATGAAGATCGAGACCGACTCCAAAGGCCTCGACGAGCCCAAAGACCCGTCGACCTGCACGGTGGTGACCCTCTACAAGCTCTTCGCCTCGAAAGAGGAAGTCGCCGAGATGGAAGAAAACTACCGCCGTGGCGGCTACGGCTACGGCCACGCCAAGCAGGCGCTCTTTGAAGCGATGGACGCCCACTTCTCCCCCTTCCGTGAGAAGTACGAGGCCATCATCGACGACCGCGACTACCTCGACCAGATCCTTGATGAGGGCGCCGAAAAGGTGCGCCCCATCGTCGAAGACGTCATGGCGCGTGTGCGTCGCGCCACCGGCCTTCGCCGCTAGTTTACGCAACCTCTTCGCTCTTCGCTTCGCGGGGTGCGCGCCTCATCACAACACCGCGCTCCCCGCGATGACCCCAGCCTCACCTCTCTCCAAGGCAACCGACATGGCCTCCAAAGACGACAAAAACCAGCCCGTGCCTCCTCGCCCCCGCAAGAAAAAACCCGAGGGCGAAGCCAGCGCGCAGGGCGTAAAGCCCGACGAGAAAGTCGAAGTCATCCGCGCGCCCAAGCCCCCCACCGCGCCCAACGCTCCCAAAAAAGACGCCCCGAAGTCCGAGGCGCCCGCGGCGCAGAAAGAGGCCGCTAAAAAAGAAGAGCCAAACGCCGGCATGAAGTTCGGCGACACCTCGGCCACCATGGACGATTTTGCCGCGATGTTTGAGGGCCATGAGGCCGCCGCTCCCTCCCGCCAGCGCTTCGATATGGGCGACCAGGTCGAGGGCACCGTCATCTCGGTGGGCTCCTCGCACATCTTCGTGCAGATCGGCGCCAACCAGGAAGGCGTCGCCGACCGCGCCGCCTACGAAGACGAGGAAGGCAACGTTACGCTCGAGCCCGGCCAGACCTACTCCTTCTACGTGCTCGGCTTTAAGGGCGGCATCCAGCTCGGCAAAGAGCTCGGCGCCGGCCGCCAGGGCATGGCGGCTGTGGAGACCGCCCACGACACCGGGCTTCCCATCAGCGGGCGCGTCACCGGCACCAACAAAGGCGGCTTCGAGGTCGACCTCTCCGGCGTGGAGGCCTTCTGCCCCATCAGCCAGATCGAGCTCGGCTTTACCGAAGAGCCCGACGCCCACGTCGGCCAGACCTACCAGTTCAAAGTGCAGGAAGTTCGCGACGGGGGCCGCACCGTGGTGGTCAGCCGCCGCGCCCTTCTCGAAGCCCAGCAGAAAGAAGCCCGCGAAGAGACGCTGAAAACCCTGGAAGTCGGTCAGGTGCTCGACGGCGTCATCACCCGCGTGGCCGACTTCGGCGCCTTTGTCGACATCGGCGGCATCGAGGGCCTGGTGCACGTCTCCGAGCTCAGCCACACCTTCTTCGACCACCCCACCGACCTGGTCAAAGTCGGCCAGGAGGTCAAGGTCGAGGTCTTGAGCCTTGAGGAGCCCGTGGGCGACAAGCCCATCCGCATCGGCCTGAGCATGAAGGCCACCGAGCAGGACCCGTGGCTGGAAGTGAACGAAAAGTTCGCCGTGGGAACCCGCGTGCTCGGCCGCGTCGTGCGTCTTGCGCCCTTTGGCGCCTTCGTGGAGCTTACCCCGGGGGTTGAGGGCCTGGTGCACGTCTCCCAGATGAGCTGGGAGCGCCACGTCGCCAACCCCGCCGACGTCGTCTCGGTGGGCGAAGAGGTCTCGGTGGAGGTGCAGGACATCGATCTTCTGCGCCGCCGCATCGGCCTGAGCATGAAGACCGCCGAGGGCGATCCCTGGGCCAACATCACCGAGCGCTTCGCCATCGGCCTGGAGGTCACCGGTCACGTGGCCAAGGTCGAAGACTTTGGCGCGTTTATCGAGCTCGGCGGCGGCATCACCGCGCTGCTTCCCCGCAGCGAGATGAACCTCGCCAGCGAGTCGACGCCTCACCGTCAGTTCACCGCCGGTCAGGAAGTCAAAGCCCGCGTGCTCAACATCGAGCCCGATCGTCGCCGCATGGCGCTCAGCCTCAAAGACGCCGAGACCATCGCCGAGCAGGCCGATCCCTCCAAAGCCGCCCCCACAAGCTACAAGGACGATAGTCTGTCTTCGGGCGGCAGCATGGGCACGCTGGGTGATCTGCTCAAAGCCCGTAAGAAGGACTGAGCTCACGCGAAAGACATACGCAGGCACCGTAGCCTGAAAAAACGACGCGCACCTCCCGGGTGCGCGTCGTTTTTTTTGATTCCTGATCAGCGAAAGCGATTCCTCGCCTTAACGCAACAAAACAACACAACCAGATCCGCCTTTAAAAACAACAACTTAAGCAACACGCGCCATCGAAATGACTCATCATTCATAGATCGACTTGTCGTGCAGCACCCTCCTTCGCTAAGACGTCCCCCCCCTTCTAATTCACGAACTGCAATGACCTGTGAGGACATGATGGTACGCCATTTTAAACTTCTGGCCCTTGTGCTGATGTGCTGTATGAGCGTGGCCTGCTCGGGAAATGAACAGGACGAGGATCCCATCCCCGTCATCGACGACACCGGCCCCGACGCCGAGCCCGACACCACCCCCGACGACGACTGCGACGGCCTGGCCGAGGGCGCTTCGCGCTGCGACGGCGCGATGCTTGCGACCTGCAATGGCGGTGTGTTGCAGACGGAGAGCTGCGACGAGGGTTTGAGTTGCGACGGCGGTGTGTGCTTATGCGACAACGCCAACGACGGCGTCTGCCCCGAGAGCTGCAGCCAGGACCCGGACTGCAACACCACCTGCGTGCCCGAGTGCTCCGGGCTTGATTGCGGCCCGGACGGCTGCGGCGGAAGCTGCGGCACCTGCGACACCACCGACTACTGCAACAGTGGCGTCTGCGAGACCTTCGACCCCTTATGCAACGACACCTGCGGCCCGGCAGGTGATGCCGGCGGCTACGCCAACGACGGCGAATGCGACGACGTGGGCGAAGGCGGCGGTGGCATCTGCGAGCTGGGCAGCGACTGCAGCGACTGCGGTGCCCGTGAGCTTCCGCCCATTCACTGCGAGCTCAACTACAACGAAGACTGCCCCATCGGTCAGCGCTGCGACTGCGACGAAACCAGCGGCGAGTGCGTCTGTGAGGTCGGCACGCGTGGCACCGCCGGCCCCGGTGAGACCTGCACCGACACCCACGACTGCGCCAGCGGCCTCTGCTTCGATGAGCAGTGCAGCGCGCGCTGCGACACCGGCGCCGATTGCCCCTCGGAGATGCCCAGCTGCAACTTCCTGGGCTACTGCGCCCCGGAGGTCTGCGAGCCCAGCTGCGACGGGCTGACCTGCGGTGATGACGGCTGCGGTGGAAGCTGCGGCACCTGCTCCGGCGACGACATCTGCTCCGAGGGCGCCTGTGTCGCGGGCGAAGACGAGGCCGTTTACTGCTCGGCCAGCGGCTACTGCACCTCCGACGAGGCCTGCCTGATCTCCCTCGGCAGCTCCGTCTCGACCTGCAAGCCCAAATCCAGCGCTACCGCGCAGGCGGTCTTCGAGGCCGCCGAAGACGGCCAGAGCTACGTCTATGTCGGCTGCGACGATGATACCGACTGCGGCGAGGGCGAACTTTGCAAATGGGGCGTCTACGCAGCCTACTGCGTCGACAATGACTCCCCGCGCAAGGTGTGCAACGTCAACGAGCCCCAACCCCAGTGCGGCAGCGGCAACCGCTGCTGCCCTCAGACTCGCCCCCTCAGCCGCGAGAGCATCTACGAGGCGCTTAACCTTGGCATCTGCTACCCCACCACGATGGCCTGCCCCTGATAGGCCCCCGGCGCCGACGCGGCCCTGAAGGGCCGCGCTTATCACTCGACTAAAAAACCGCTCGCCAGGACCTGGCGAGCGGTTTTTTTTGTGGGTCGACACAGCGCGCTTCCCCGTACCGGCAGCCAACTTCGTGGCCTCCGGCCAGGCCCCCCGCCACATCGCAGCGGAAGGCTCAACAGAAGCTCATTGATCCTGCGGCTCCCTCAAAAACACGTACTCACCATCGCTCGAGCGCTCATCGCTGAAGTAGTAGCCACCGCCTGTAAAGCCCTTGAGCCGCTCCGGATCGGTGATGCGCTCGCGCACGATGTAGTCGGCCATCATCCCCCGGGCGCGCTTCGCCCAGAACGCGATGATCTTGTACTTCTCGCCCTTACGATCGCGAAACACCGGGGTAATCAGCTTCCCCTTCAGGGACTTCGTCTTCACGGATTTAAAATACTCGTTGGACGCCAGGTTGATCACCATCTGACTCTCCTGCTCGGCGAGTTTTTCGTTGAGCACCTCGGTGATCTTTTTGCCCCAGAACTCATAGAGGTTCTTGCCGCGGGCGTTCTCCAGGCGAGTGCCCATCTCCAGGCGGTAGGGCTGCATCAGATCCAGAGGTCGAAGCACGCCGTAGAGCCCCGAGAGGATGCGGATATGCTCCTGGGCAAAAGCCACATCGTCGTCGGTGTAGGCGTCGAGCTGAAAGTCGGTGTAGACGTCGCCGGTAAAGGCCCAGAGCGCCTGGCGAGCGTTCTCCGGGCTGAAGGGCAGCTCGAAGTCGCGGTAGCGATCGTAGTTGAGGTCGGCGAGCTTATCGCTGATGCCCATCAACTCTTTTAAGTCGGCGCGGGAGAGCTCGCGCAGCTTCTCGATGAGCTGCTTTGAGTCTTTGAGGAAGGGGGGCTCGCTATGCTCGGAGACGGGCACCGGCGATTCGAAGTCCAGGGATTTGGAGGGGGAGAGTAAGACCAACATAGACGACCTGCTGCAGACGGCTTGAATGACTCAGGAGGGAACGAAGGGGCGCTCTTCATACTCGCCGGGCGCAAAAAAGGCGCGCCGGGCGAAGGCGCGCCTAAGGATTAAGAACCTCCGGCCATCTGGCAAGCGCGGCGCGCCGGGGAGCGCTGCGCCGGGCCGCTCCTTAAAAAGGTTGAAGCCCGGGGCCGTCTTCGTGGGCGGCGCGCCGCGCGCCCCTGGCCACCGGATGAATCTCGGCCTCGGGGGCCTCTTCCGCACCGAGGCGGCGCAGCGTATGGCGGCGACGCACCTCGGGGAGCACCCAGCCGCCGATCACAAAGCGCTGAAAGGGCATATTCATACTGAACTTCTGCGTCAGCCCGTCCATCACATCATAAAAGAGCACGCGGTAGAGCTGCGCCAGATCTCGCCGGGCGAAGCTGCGGCACGCCAGGCTCACCGCGTCGACCGTGCGCGCGACCCGCTCTTTCATGCCCAGAAAGTCGATCACAAATGCCTCCCCACCGAAGGCGTCTTCCAGAATCTGCGCGGCATCGATGCTATAGGGGAGCCCGCGACCCAGGCGCGCGCCGCGCAGCGCGTAGAGGGTGCGCAGCCGGGTGATGGGGCGCTGGTAGCGAAGCTCCAGCATGGGGCCTTCCACATAACGGGCCACCCCTTCTTCCTCGTCGAGGATCTGCTCAAGGAGCGCCTGCTCGCGCGCGGCCAGCTGACCTGTGGCGCCTGGGCGCCCCAGGGTGGCTTGCATCGCCAGCACGCTGTCTTGAAGCGCCTCACACACGAGCTCATCAATGCGACCGAGCACGTCGATGTAGAGGCGGCCAAAGGTGTCGTAGCCGTAGCGCTGCAGCCCGGCCTCCACCGCCTCCTCAAGCCAGGGCTGCTGAGAGGTGCGGGCGCCTGAGCCGCCCTCCCCGAAGCATCGCAGCTCGGGGTGCAGCGCGATCAAATCGTGCGCGCTGACGGTGGTGGTCCAGCGGTCGCCGTGGGCCGGCGCGTCGACAAAAACAAAGAGCTCTTCCATGGCTTCTCCCGGGGCTTCCCTGCCCCTTTTTCGAGGAACGCACCTGGTACGGCTCGGCGCTTAACGTTCAAAACACTCAATCCTTTCAAGAGGTTATGCGCACAAAACACCAACATCGCCGCGTTCGCGGCGCGCGCTACCTCACCTTCACCCCTACTGCTGGTTTGGATAAAAACACTCTAACTCGCCAGGGCCCGGAGTTCAACGGAAGCGAGCCGCGAGGTGCGCGCGCGCGAAAAAAAAGACGCGCCCTTTTAAGGGGCGCGCCTTTATGCACTCGCGGCCACACGCCAAAAAACCGGCGCGCTTCGTCGCTCAACCCGAGCGCGCTTATTTCGAGCCGAAGGTCTGGTTGAAGTCCGGGAAAAACTCCCAGTCGCCGACCTGGCGGTACTCTTTGGCTTTGATCAGCAGGTAGGCGTCGATCACCGAAGCGATCGAGATAAGCCCGCCGCCGCAACCGGTGACGATCGCCGCGGCCAGGATCACAAGGCCCTTGGCGGTCTGCCCCTGCATCATCTGCCCCACGCCGGGGATGAGAAAGGAGAGCACCACCGCAATGATCTGATCGGTGGTCAGACCGCCCGGGTTGTTCTGCCCGCCCTGCTGCTGGGGCAGGTTATCCATCGGGGGGCGGTAGTCCTTAAAGTTGCCCGCGGGCGGCGGCTCATGCGAGGGCGCGGCCCAGTCGTTTTGCTGTTGATCCTTATTCTGATCGTTCATGGACTTCTCCTGCACACGTGCGCGTAAATACAAAGGGAGAGACGCTCGATTCAAAACGAGAGCCGACCGAAGGTCGGTGTGATGCTCGTAGTGCGATGCTTATACGCTGCCTTACACCACCTGTCGTTTACAAGTTGCAGCGAAGTGTTTCAGAGCTTGAGCGCGTCCGGCTCGGCGGAACCCACCAGCGCCTCAACCTCTTCCACGGATTTGGGGCACATCGCGGTGAGGTTCTCATAGCCCTCGGCGGTGACCAGGATGTCGTCTTCGATGCGCACGCCAATGCCACGCAGCTCTTCGGGAGCGTTCTCATCGTCGGCGGGCACGTAGATGCCCGGCTCAATGGTAAGCACCATCCCCGGCTCAAGAGGGCGCGAGGTGTCTTCGTCGAGCTTGTAGAGGCCCACGTCGTGCACGTCCATGCCCAGCCAGTGGCCGATACCGTGGGGGTAATACTTGCGGTAGGACTTCGACTCGAGCGTCTCTTCCAGAGTTTCGTTGAGGATGCCCAGATCGATCATCGCCTGCGCGAGCATCTTTGAGGCTTCCTCCTGCAATGACTCGTAGGGGAGCCCGGGCTTGATCATCTCGGTAACCGTCTCCAGCACGTTGAGCACCGCCTCGTAGAGCCGACGCTGGGGCTCGGAGAAGCGGCCGCTGGCCGGGAAGCTGCGCGTGATGTCACCTGCGTAGTAACCGTACTCGCAGCCGGCGTCGATGAGCACGACATCGTCTTCGCCGATGCGATCTTCGTTCTCGGTATAATGCAGGATCGTGGCGTTATCGCCCCCACCCACAATCGAGGCGTAGGCCGGGCCGGTGCCCCCGCTGCGGCGGAAGTGGTACTCGATGAGCGCCTGCAGCTCATACTCCATCATGCCCGGGCGGCAGTGCTTCATCGCCAGGATGTGGGCTTCAGCCGAGATCTCACAGGCGCGGCGCAAGACCTTGAGTTCTGCGTCTTCTTTGATCAGACGCGCCTCAAAGAGCAGGTCGCGGGCGTCGGCGATGGCCGCCGGCATCGCCAGGTGCTGGTTGCGGCGATGGCGCAAAGACTGCACCCAGCCGATCACGCGCTGATCAAAGTCCGGCTCAATGCCCAGGGTATAAAAGAGGGTCTGACGGCCCTTGAGAAATTTGGGAAGCTCCTCATCGAGCTGGCTGAGCCCGAAGGCCACATCCGCCCCGAAACGCGCCACGGCGCCCTCGGGTCCGGCGCGGCGGCCCTCCCACTGCTCTTTGCTCGGGTCACGATCGGGCACAAAGAGCCCGAACGCGCCATCTTCGCGGCCCGGGGCCAGCACGAGCACGGACTCGGGCTCGCGAAAGCCGCTCAGGTAGAGGAGATCGCTGGAGGGGCGGTAGTTGTACTCGGTGTCGTTGGAGCGCTGCCGCATCGAGGGGCCCACCACGATCAGCACACCCTCGGGGCCGATCTTCTCCATCAGTCGGGCGCGGCGCGCCGCAAAGACCTCTTGTTCGATCATGACCATCATTGCCTCATTGCTAAGCTGTGATTTTGGCGTCCGTTCACAGGCGGCATCCTGCCACCCGGCGAGGCATCTGTCGAACCCTGCGCAGCCTCGGTCTCTTACGACCGGGCTTGCAGCCGCGCGCCCGGTGACCAGAGTCAGCGCGGTCTTCGCCCTTTGCCGCAGGCCCCCTTCCTTTGTTACATCACCTGCCGATGATGACGTCTTACCCACCCACGCGAGGATCTTCCATGGCCGCGACCGACACTTCCGACACTCTGGCAACGACGCTGCAATCCTGGCTTAAGGTCGACTCGACCAGCGGGCAGGAGAAGGCCTTTCTGGAGCTGTTGGAGGCCGAGCTCAAAGAGGCGGGATTTAGCCGCATCGATCGTCAGGAGGTCGCCCCGGGGCGCTACAACCTGCTGGCGCGCACCGAGCGGCCCGCGCGCCTGCTCTACTCCACCCACGTCGACACGGTGCCGCCCTTTTTGCCGGTGCGCCGCGAGGGCGATCGCATCTTCGGGCGCGGCGCCTGCGACACCAAGGGCGGACTTCTGGCGATGCTTCAGGCCGCAAAACGCCTGCTGGCCGCCGGAGAGCGCGAGCTGGGCTTTTTGCTGGTGGTCGGCGAAGAAGTCGACCATTGCGGGGCGAAAAAGAGCGTGGCCTTGAGCCATCTTAAGGAGGAGGGGCTTGAGCGCATCATCCTCTGCGAGCCCACCATCAACCGGGTGGTCGCCGCGCAGAAGGGCATGCTCAAGTTCACCCTGGAGACTGAGGGTGTGGCCGGGCATTCGGCCTTTGTGGATCGGGGCACCTCGGCCATCCATAAGCTCCTGGATGTGCTTGAGCGTATGCGCCGCCACGACTGGCCCACCGACGCGATTCTGGGGCCGACCACGCTCAACATCGGCACGATTGAGGGGGGCGTGGCGGCCAACGTCTTTGCGCCCTCGGCGCGGGCACAGGTGTTGATGCGCGCGGTCAGTCCGATTGAAGGGCTGCTCAGAAGGGTGGAGGAACTGGCTGGCGAGGAGGCCCGGGTGGAGGGTGCGGTCTACAACGACCCGGTCTTTTTTGATCCGCCCGAGGGCTACGAGGTGGCGACCGTGCCTTTCAACACCGACGCGACCTACGTAAGCGAGCTTGCGCCGGTATGGCTTGTGGGTCCGGGCGATATCCGCGTGGCGCACGCCGACCACGAACATATTGATTTGAGCGATCTTCAGGCGGGCATCGACCTCTACACCGAGCTCGGCACGCTGGCGCTCCGAGCGCAGCGCTAAAGCGGCCGCTGCGCAGCGGGCGGACGCCCGCACCGCAGGCCAGGCGAAGCCCGGGAGGTGGCGCGCACGTTGAGGGCGCCGCCCCCACCTCCCGAACTGGACATTTCAATAAAGGTGTACAAGTTCGCCTGTGACGGAAACTGACCGGGTGAGTTCGCTCACCCGACCTCTTCGCCAACGCGGCACATCCCGCTTCGAACGCAACGCCCGCCTCAAGGGCATTCAGGGACGCCGCTCAAGGCCCTCAACGCCTGGAGGACTCATGACACGCTCCCCGCACACCCAGGTCGTCTTCGACGCTATCGACGCGCTGCCCGACTTCGGCAGCGGTGCCCCCATCATCACCGCCGAGCAGAGCCCCCACGCCGGATTGCAGGCGATCCTGCCCGCGCTGGCCACGCTCAGCCCTCAGAAAGCCCCGAAACCCACCTTTGAGCGACGCGGTGAGGCAAAGTTCTTTCTCGATCACTTCGCGCTGGGCGATGAGGTCGCGGTGGTACCGCTGTGGCATATCGAGCACCACGACCTGCACGCCAGCGAGATCGTCGGCTGGACCTACGCCCGCCACCTCTGCTGACACCGCATACTAAAAAATAATATAACACCCTCCTGACGCGCCCGGGGCCCACCCCGGGCGCTTCTCTGCCACAGACCTACCCCTCTACCTGTGAGAAACTTCTATGGCCCTGCTCGAAACCCAGGCCCCCGCGCTCGGCACCCCCGCCCCCGACTTTGAGCTCCCCGACACCGAAGGCGTCACTCGCCGCCTCGATGACTTCGCCGCAAGCCCGGTGCTGGTTGTGATGTTCATCTGCAACCACTGCCCCTATGTGAAAGCGGTGCTCGATCGTCTGGTCGCACTTCCCGGCGACTTTAAGGAGGGTGAGGTTGCCTTTGTGGCCATCAGCGCCAACGACGCCGAGCACTACCCCCAGGACGGCCCCGAGGCCATGGCGCAGCTTGCCCGCGACAAAGACTTCCCCTTCCCCTACCTCTATGACGAGACCCAGGAGGTGGCCCGGGCCTACGGGGCGGTGTGCACGCCGGACTTTTTTGTGTACGACCGCGATCGAAAGCTGGCCTACTGCGGCCGCCTCGACGATAACTGGAAAGATCCGCATGCGGTAAATCGCCGCGAACTCCACGACGCCATCGCCGCGCTGCTTGACGGCAGAGGCCCCGTCGAGGAACAACACCCCTCGATGGGTTGTAGCATCAAGTGGAAACCCTGAGCGCCCGAACATCGGGTGCATTTTAAGGCCAACAGACCCGGGCTTTCGATGTTCGGTATTTCCTTTCCAGAATTAATGATCATCGCCGCGCTGGTGCTGGTGGTGGCCGGCCCCGAGAAGTTGCCCGAGTTCGCGCGCTGGGCCGGAAAGGGCATGCGCGAATTGCGCAAGGCCTCGAACACCCTGCGCGACGCGCTGATGATCGACGATCTCGACCTCGATAAGCCCGCAAAGCGCATCACCACAAGCGCGCCTCAGGCCAGCGCCGCGCCGCCTGCGGCCGGCGCCGCCCAGGCGGTGTCGGCGGAGACGTCGGCCGATGCGGCGCCCACCACCCGCGTCTCCACCGCTTCTGCCCCGCGCGAGCGCTACCCCAGCGCGGAGCCCTCCGGCCTAGACCAGCTCGACGAGCGCGACTTCGATCGCCTGCTCGAGCAACAGTACCTTCTGCATCATAACCAGCTTAAAGCCGTGGCGCTCACCCCGGCGCTCGCCAGCACCGAGACCCACGCGGTGAGCCTGAGCGCAGCGAGCGCCGAGGCTGAGCCCGACCAGGCCACGCGACACGCGGTGGCGCTTGTGGCCTCCCAGGCTCCGGAGCCGATGCGATGAGCCCGACCAACGACTTTGAGCCCCGCTCCGAGGCCTCCGCCGAGAGCCTGCAGGAGATGCGCATGAGCTTTATGGCGCATCTTGTGGAGCTGCGCCGGCGCTTTCTCTACAGCTTTATCGCGATGGTCATCGCGTTTCTGATCTGCTGGGGTTTCGCCGCCGAGATCTTCGATTTTTTGCTGCAACCCCTGATCAAGGCCGCCCCCGAGGGGGAGCTGGCCAACATGCATAACACCGACCTGGCCGAGCCCTTCTTCACGCTGCTCAAGACCGCGCTTCTGGCGGCGGTCTTTCTGGCCTCACCGGCGATCATCTACAACGTCTGGAAGTTCGTCGCCCCGGGGCTCTACCCCGACGAAAAACGAGCAGCCGTGCCCTTTGTGGCCGGCGCCACCCTCTTCTTTCTGCTGGGCGCGAGCTTCTGCTACTACGTGGTCATCCCCTTCGGATACGCATTCTTGCTGGGCTTCTCGCTGGAAGTCTCCAACCCGACCCTGATGATCAAAGACTACTTCGCGCTCACCACCAAGCTCCTGCTGGGCTTCGGCATGGTCTTTGAGCTGCCGGTGGTCACCTCCCTGCTCTCGGCGGTGGGGGTGCTGACGCATCGCCACCTGATGCAACACTGGCGCATCGCGGTGGTCGCAGCCTTCATCATCGCCGCCATCCTCACGCCCCCCGATGTGGTCACGCAGCTGATGCTGGCCGCCCCGCTGATGCTGCTTTACGGCATCTCCATCGCGGTGGCCTACGTCATCACAAAGCGTCGTGAGCGCCGCATCGCAAAAGAGCTGGCCGAGTTATCCTGACCTCGCCAGGATTCTTTGAGCTCTTTGAGCCGACCTGAAAAGGTCGGTTTTTTTATGCCCGGAAGGCAAAGCCAGACATCAGCGCGCGATAACAACATCAGGACGCGGGTCCACTTCAACCACCTCAGGAGGGAACCATGCCTGCTCTCACACCGCGCGCTCGCCAGCTCGTCGAACGTTTGAAGTTCGCCCACCACCGCTCGCCAGCCCCTCATCGCGGCCATCACCCGGGTCTCTTTTGGCTCGCGTTGACGCTGAGCCTGATGACCGCCATCAGCGGCTGCGAAGACGCCAACGCCAGCGAATCGAGCCGCACCTACCGCCCCCTCAACGTGAGCTGCCCGGCGCTGCCGCGCGCCTCAGGCGATGCGCTGCAGCCGACGGTCTTTTTCGACGATGAAGAGGCTTTAAGCGACGATGAGGTCAGCGAGGATGAGCGCGATGAGCTCGACCCACTCGACGCGATGCTCGCCACGGGGCAAGCCGACGACAGCGCGCTGCTGCTCGACGAACACGCCACCGACGCCGAAAACATTGTCTCTGGGGACGAAGAACACGACCTCCTCCTGGATGACGGGGCCACGCTCCTCCCGGACCTCTCCGCCAAGCCCGCAGCAGATCTTCTCGACGCGCTGCACACCCTTGAGGCAACCGAGCTCGACGCCTCACCAGCCGATGAGGCACACGCCCTCCACGCCACGCATCACCCACACGTTGAGGCCGGCTCGGAACAACGCCCGGAGCCGGTCGCACACCCCCAACCCACCGCCGACGCCGACGCCGATGACGAAGATCACGAGGTCCCCGACGCACGCACACCATCTTCCGAGCCTGCCGAAGCCGACGCGCCCATCCAGAAGATCAACATCAACACCGCCACCGAGGCCGAGCTCACCTCCATCCGCGGCATCGGCCCGGCGCTGGCCGGGCGCATCCTCGACTACCGCAGCCGCCGCCCCTTCACCCGGCTGAGCCACCTCAAACGCGTCAAAGGCATCGGCCCGGCCACCTACCGACGCCTGCAGCCCTACATCACCCTGGACGACGCTCCCGACGCCGGAGAATCCGACACGCAGAATTGACCTTCCTCCCCCTCTCTGGCCATAGTGCCCCCATGATTGAGACCTTTGAGATCCTCGACAAACTGGGTGAAGGCGGCATGGGGGAGGTCTTTCGGGCCCGCAACCGCGCCACCGGTGTCGAGGTGGCCCTCAAGGTGCTGCGCTCAGACTTCGCCACCGAGACCCGCTACCGCGAGAGCTTCAACCGCGAAGTGCGCGCGATCGCCACACTCAATCACCCCGCGATCGTCAAAGTCCTCGACTACGGCACGACCACCGAGGCTTGCAGCGCAGCGCTTCCCGACGCCCCCACCGGCTCATTATGGCTGGCCATGGAGCTGGCCCACGGCGCCCTGGAAGAAGCGCCTCTGCCGCCGGACTGGGCCAACCTACGCCGCCTTCTTCTGGAAGTCCTCGACGCCCTGGCGCACTCGCACGCCCGCGGCATCATCCACCGCGACTTAAAGCCGGCCAACGTGCTCTGGACCCCCGATGAGGCCGGCCATGCCCGCTGGATGCTCTCCGACTACGGCATCGCGCACATTCAAGATCCCTCCTTTGCCAGCCAGACCGCCGACATCCACTCGCTGGCCGCCGGCACCCCGACCTTTATGGCGCCGGAGCAACTTCACGGCCACTGGCGCGACTACGGCCCGTGGACCGATCTCTACGCGCTGGGCTGCATGGCCTACCTGCTCAGCAGCGGCCGCGCCCCCTTTGAGGGCGACACGCTGATGGCGATCGCCATGCAGCACCTCACCGCCGAGGTCCCCGCGCTGCGCCCGCGCATTGCGCTGCCCGACGGCTTTGAGAACTGGGTGCGCCGCCTGCTCTCCCGCGACATCTCCCGGCGCTACCGCCGCGCGGCCGACGCCGCCCGCGGCCTGCTGCTGCTCGGCGACCCCGTACAGGCCCGGGGCGAGCCGGCTGCCGCCCCCGGGCTGGAAGAGGCAACCCTGCCTCATGCGCCCACCCTGGCGTTCTACCGCGACTCGGAGACCCTCGATGCGGTTGGACTCGACCTTCCGGCGCTTAAAACCGTGCTGCTCGATACCCACCAGCTCGAAGCGATGGCGCGCGACGACCGCGCCGAGCTCGGCGCACCACCGGCGCCCAGCGGTCCGCAACGCCCGGTGCGCATCGCCCGCAGCGTCGCCCCACCGCCGGACTGGCGCGCCCCGGAACTTCCCCAGCTCAGCGACCTGACGCTCGGTCTGGGAAAAGGCCTCTTCGGCATTCGCGACGCCCGCTTCATCGGTCGCCAGGAGGAGCGCGACCAGCTCTGGAGCCAACTTCGTCAGGTTCACGACGAAAGCAAAACCCGGGTTGTGCTGCTGCGCGGCGACGCCGGCATGGGCAAAACCCGCCAGATGGACTGGATGGCCACCCGCGCCGAAGAGCTCGGCGTGGCCACCGCGCTGCGCGCCACCCACAGCCCGATCATGGGCCCGCACGACGGCCTCCCCCGCGCCCTCCAGGGCTTCTTCGGCGCCACCGGCCTCTCGGGCGAGAAGACCGCCCGACGCCTCGACCACGCCCTGCAGACCCACTGGGAGCTCACCCCGAACCCGCTTCTGAGCGAGGGACTCGCCAGCTGGATCGCCCCCGACGCCGCAAAGCCTCCCTCACTGACCTCCCCGCTGGAGCGCTACGCTCTGCTCGAAGAGGTCATTCACCTCATCGGCGCCGAGCGCCCCATCATCCTCTGCCTCGATGATGTGCAGTGGGGCCAGGAGGCCCTGGGCTTTGCGCTGCACGCGCTTAACACCCGCGACGAAAAAAACCTCCCCCTGCTCATCCTCGCCACGGTGCGACCGGAGGGCCTCGACGAGCGCCTGGCCGAGCGCCAACTCCTCGATCTTCTCGACGCCCACGAGCACTGCGAGACCCTCGATCTTCAACCTCTGGACCCGCCCCATCAGCGCCAGCTGGTGCGCGATCTTCTGGGCCTGGAAGACACGCTCGTGCGCCAGATCTGCAGCCGCACCGCAGGCAACCCCCTCTTCGCAGTCCAGCTCATCGAGGACTGGGTGCACACCGGCGAGTTGCAGTCTTCGCCCTATGGCTACGTGTTGCGCCAGGGAGCTCCCTTTGACGACGACCTGCGCGAGCTCCTGACCCGACGCATCGACGCGCTCATCGCGAGCCGCCCCGATCCGCAGGCGGCGCGCTGGGCGCTGGAGGTCGCCGCGGCGCTGGGTATCGACATCGACCAGCAGGAGTGGCAGCTCGTCTGCGACCGCCTCGACATCCCCCCCGATGAGGGGCTGCTCGATGAGCTTTTGCTGCGCGCGATGGCCGGGCTGCGACCGGGAGGCTGGCATTTTCGCCTGCCGCTGTACCGCGACGTCATCGAGAGCATCAGCGCCTCCACGCCACGCTGGCGGCGCATCCACCGCTGCGCGGCCACCGTTTTGACAGGTGCATCCCACGGCTCGGCCTCACTCTCGGAGCGCCGCGCACGCCATCTTCTGGCGGCCGAGGCTTTTGGCGAGGCGCTGCCCCTTCTGTGGCAGGCCAACCAGCATCATATGCTGCGCAGCGCGTATCTGCCCTCGCTGGCAATCCTCGAGCGCATCGACCGCTGCCACGACGCGCTGCACTTCGAGGCCGACCACCCGGAGCGCGCCCACGCCTGGATCGCGCGCGCCGAGGCCGAGCGCTACATGGGCGCATTTCGCTCCGCGCGCGACCTTCTGGGCCGCGCCCTCGATCTGGGCGAGACCCTGCCCGCGGCCTACCGCGCCGACGCCCACCGGGTGTTGGCCAACATCGAGAACTTCTCCAACCACCCCGATCTGGCCCTGGCCCACTACCGCCGGGCGCTCGACCTCTTTCACCAGGTCAGAGACGACCGCGGCACCGCGCGCTGCCTCCACGGCCTGGGCTGGATCCTGGCCGGCCTGGGCGACATCTCCGCCGCGCGCCAGGCCTTCGTCGACGGGCACCGCATCGCCGAGCGCTCCAGCGAACTTCTGGAGGCCGCCTGGTGCGTGCACGGCATCGCCGAGACCCACATCCGCACCTGGGACGCCGAAGGCCTGCCCTTTGCCCGGCGCGCCCACCAGCTCTTTGAGGCCGCCGGCAGCCGCAGCGGCCTGGCGCTGAGCCTGCGCACCCTGGGCGATTTTTCGCGCTACCAGGGCGACCTCACCGAAGCCCGCAAGTACTACCGCCAGGCGCGCCATCTGGCCCACTCCATCGGGCACGTGCTCGCCAGCCTGACCGACTCCCTGCTGGGATTCTGCGATCTTGAAGAGGGCAACTACGCCGAGGCCGAGCGCCGCTTCGCCGCCTTTGAGACCTCCCCCCAGAACCTGATGTTCCCGCTCTACCGCCCCATCGGCGCCATCGGAAGTCTGGTGGTCGCCGCGCAACACGACGACCTTACCAGCGTCGACGCGCAACTCGACGCGCTCCAGGCCACCCTGGACGCCCGCACCCCGATGGCCCGCGACTTCTCCGTGTTTCTGGAGCAGGCCGCCGGGCTCTTACTCACCGGCGGCCGTCACGACCGCGCCGCCCGCGCGCTCGAGCTCTCCGCCCTCTGCGTCGAGCGCGTCGCCCCGGCGCGCGCCGAAGCGCTGCGCACGCGCCGAAGCGATCTTCTCGACTCATCCCCCGCAGGGTAGCGCCACCAGGCGAAGCACCTCCTCGCCATCCTCAAGCTCCACGACTTTGCTGCCCTTGGCCGAGCGGCCCATCAGCGAGAACTCCGCCGCCGGCAGGCGCCACACTCGCCCGCTGCTCAAGATCAGCCCCAGATCTTCTCCCGGGTTGCACGCCACCACCCCGGCCACCCGATCGCCCGGGTTCAAGCGCAGCACCTGCATCCCCGCCCCGCCGCGCCCCTGGGTGCGAAACTCCCCGAACTCCACCCGCTTGCCCAGCCCTTCGGCGGTGACCACCGCCAGCTGCCGCACCCGCGTGCCCTCAAAGGCGCTGATGATCGCGTCATCCTCCCCGCCGAGCTTCATCAGGTTCACGCCGACCGCCTTTCGCCCCATCGAGCGCAGCTCCGAGGCTTCAAAATGGATGCCCTGCCCCTGGGCCGACGCGCAGAAAATCGTCGCAGCTCGCCCCACCGCCATCACCGCCACCGCCTCATCGCCCTCATTGAGCAAAAAGGCCTCGCGCCCCGAGCGGTCCAGCCCATCGCCCTTATCAAACTCCCCGCCATCACTGGCCTTCCCCTTGCCCTGCGCCGTCACATGCACCACGCGCCCGGTCGCAATCTGACGCCTGGGCACCAGAAAACGCGCCTGCTCCTCCCCCGACAACCTCAACACGTCGCGAATCGTCCGCCCCTCCCCTCGCCGGTCCCACAGCGGAATCATCCGCGGATCCACCCCGTAAAAACTCCCCTCGGTGCTGAAGATATAAATCGCATCCCCCTCCCCCACCCACCGTATATCCACCACATCCCCCACCCCCTCCGGGCTCTCGATGTACTCCGGCCCCTCCCCCACCTCCAGATCCGGCCCGTGCATCGCGTAGAGCAACCCCTGGCTCGTCTCCACATAAAGCGGATGCTCATACGCCTCCCCCACCACCCGCTCCACCCGCGTGGGCTCCGCACGCGTGCTGCGCTTCTTGCCTCCTACCGCCTCCACAAGCGCCGCCCACAACGCCCCCTCAACCTCCCCGAACGCCTCGTTGGCCTGCCCCCTCAACCCCTCGGGCATCGCGCTCTCCTCATCAGCGCTCGCTTCATTCGCAGCTTCCACCAACGCCTTGATCACCGCCTCTTTCTCAACCATCACAACCTCCCATTCAGACTCGATGTTTTCATCTGCGACCCCCATCGCTCAGCAGGCCGCGGCCCCCGCAGCCTACTCGCGATTGCCCCCGTCTTCCAGACGGCAGCTCCCCCCAACACACGATCCCTGACTCCGCACACTACAAAACCCGAGCGTATCCAGGGCGGCGCCTGGCAAGGAGGCTGGGATGAAGCTGTAGCAACGCTACCGCGAATCCCCAGCGACCTCCCGCTCGCAACTCCCCCCAACACACGATCCCTGACTCCGCACACTACAAAACCCGAGCGCATCCAGGGCGGCGCCTGACAAGGAGATAGGGATGAAGCTGTAGCAACGCTACCGCGAATCCCTATCGACGCCGTCAGCGTCGTCCTGGTGCGCTCGGCACGGCGGCTTGACAGTTTTGGAGAGGAGCCCTTACCTTCCCGAACTTGAATCGCAGCGGGTCACCAGTGTGACCTCTCTGACAGGGCGCACCGGCCCGCACGAACGGAGCACAGGCACATGTCTGACGACACCAAAAGCACTTCCAAAAAATCCAAAAAATCCGACGACATGATGTCCGGAATCGGCGGCATCTTTGATGTCCCCGGCGGCACCAAGAAGAAGAAAAAGAAAAAGAAAGCCGCCGAAGACACCCCGCCTACTCCCCCCACCGATGATATCGGCGCGGCGATCGAAGAAGAGCTCGCCGCGGCCTCGGAAGCCGAAGAGGTCGACGTCGACGACGACGTGGTGAGCGCGGCCGACGAAAGCAACGAGGTCGAAGCCGCCGACGAGAGCGCAGAGATCGATGCGCTCGACGAGAGCAGCGAAGTCGAAGTGGCTCCCGCGCCCAAAAAGGCGAAGAAGGCCGAGCCCAAAGCGGCCGCGCCCAAAAAGAAGAAGTCGAAAGCCGCCACCGCCGGCATCGAGGGCGTCTTCACCCCCTCGAAGTCCGACGATGACGACGACATCGACCTCTCCTCGACCTACCTCGACGATGACGATCTGGGAGACATCCCGGCGCCCAAAAACCCCATGACCAAAGTGCTCGTGGGCGTGGTCGTGGTCCTGGTGATCGGGATGCTGGCGATGCTGCACCACTTCACCGGCTTCGGCGACGACTTCATGCTGCTGCTTCAGGGCAACTACCAGGAAGAGATGCTTCGCCGCGCCCAGCAGGCCGAAGAAGAGCACCTGGCCGCCCAGCTCGCCGCGATGCCTCGCTACGGCACCCTGACCTTCTCCGGCGGTCCGGTCGGCGCCACCATCAAGCTCAACGGCCAGATCCAGTACGGACAGGTCGGCGGCGAAGACGGCCCCTGGCGCGCGCTGGAGCTTGGTCCCACCACCGCCATCCAGAACCTCTCGGTGCGTGACACCCACCACATTGAGGTCTCCGCTCCGGGTCACCAGCCCGCCACCATCACCCTGACCGAGGGCATGTGGCAGGACGGCGGCAACGGCGACTACCGCTTCAACTACAACGCCACGCTGCTGCCCATCGACGCCAAGTACGGTCAGGAGTTTGCCCAGCGTATGGAGTCGGATCTCGACAACGACTTCTACGGCGAGGCCACCATCAACACCATCCCCTCCGGCGCGCAGATCCTGCTCAACAACAACATTGCGCTGAACGAAGATGGCGAAGAGCTGCGCACCCCGGTGACCTTTGGCACCTACTACGTCAAAGACGAAGAGAGCGGCGAGCTCAAAGAGATGCAGCTTCGCGTGGACACCCCGCCAGACCGCGGCGACCGCCTCGAGCTGACCTTCCCCGACAACGAGGAGCTCCCCAACTTCCTGACCTCGATCAACCGCCGCTCCTGGGAGTGCATCTGGAAGGATGAGTCCGAGACCCGCCGTCTGCCCGACGACGCCAGCATCCAGCTGCAGTGCGACTACACCTGGAAGCTCGAGAAGGACTTCAACGCCATCAACCGCTACATCGCCGAGCGCGAAGCGGAGTTTGAGCGCATCCAGGCCCAGCAGGAAGAGGCGATGAAGAAGGCTCAAGAAGCCGCCGCCGAAGCTGCCGGTCAGCAGGGCTGAGTCAACCATCATGCCGTTACGAGACACCCCCTGTGCCCGGCTGGTGCGCATCGCGCATCCAGCCGGGCGTCGTCCTGTTTACGCCCGCTGCGATGGTGAGCATTTTGTCACCCTGGAGGGCGACGTCGCCGAGCTGCATCAGGCCATCCGCGACGGCCGCCCCCTCTCCGAAGACGGGGCGCGCATCCGCAAAGATCGCGCTCAGCTCCTGGCGCCGGCCTGCCCCACCAAAGTGGTCTGCGTGGGGCTGAACTACCGCGCCCACGCCGAGGAGATGGGCAAAACCGTTCCGCAAGAACCGCTGATCTTCCTCAAACCCTCCACCGCCGTCATCGGCCCCGACGAAGCCATCGAGCTCCCCCCCGCCTCCGAGGAGGTTCATCACGAGGGCGAGCTGGCGATGATTGTCGGCGAACGCCTTAAAGGGGTGAGCGCCGAGGAGGCGATGCGGGGCATCTTTGGATTTACCTGCGCCACCGACGTGACCGCCCGCGACATCCAGCGCCGCGAGTCCCGCTACACCCGCGCCAAGGGCTTTGACACCTTTGCCCCGCTGGGCCCGGCGGTCGCGCTCACCGGCCACTTCGACCCGGCCGCGCACACGCTGACCTGCCGCGTCGACGGCGAAGTTCGCCAGCACACTCGCCTCAACGACTTTATCTTTGAGCTTCCCGAGGTCGTGGCGTTCATCTCCAGCGTGATGACGCTCTTGCCCGGCGACGTCATCCTCACCGGCACGCCCGCCGGCGTCGGCCCCATCACCCACGGTCAGAGCGTAGAGGTGAGCATCGACGGCATCGGCACCCTGCACAACCCGGTGCGCCGCCCGGGGTAACCCGCCACGCCGCGCTCCCGACCGGGGCCTTTTCCGCCCCGATCCACACGCCTCCACACACGCCGCCGGGATAGACGCCCCTGCCCCCCTGTGTTACCTTCCCGCGACGCTTGAGCGCGCTGCCCCCGGCGAGCTTTATCTTGCCGCTTCGGGGCCCTGTGCGCGCTCACTAGAAGATCGCTGACCTCGCGCTCGTTGCCGCGCCGCTCCTTCACCTCAAGGCGGCCCGCCCTCTTCGAGCGCCCTTGTTGGTTGTGACCCACCGACCCAGGCTAGACGTACTATGGCCCAAGATAACCAGACCCCTCAAGACGCCGCCCCCCAGGGCTCCGACTACAACGCCGAATCCATCCAGGTCCTCGAAGGCCTGGAGGCGGTGCGCAAGCGCCCCGGCATGTACATCGGAGACACCGACGACGGCTCCGGCCTCCACCACATGGTCTACGAGGCCGTCGATAACTCCATCGACGAGGCCCTGGCCGGCTACTGCGATCAGGTCACCATCACCATCCACACCGACGAGTCCGTCTCCGTCGAGGATAACGGCCGCGGCATCCCGGTCGATATGCACAAAAAGCAGGGCCGCTCCGCAGCCGAGGTCATCATGACCGTGCTGCACGCCGGCGGGAAGTTCGACCAGAACTCCTACAAAGTCTCCGGCGGCCTGCACGGCGTGGGCGTCTCGGTCGTCAACGCCCTCTCCGAGCGCCTCGTCCTCGAGATCCGCCGCGACGGCCAGATCTGGACCCAGGAGTACGACCGCGGCGTGCCGAAAGAGCCCCTGCGCTCGATCGGCAAGGCCAAGACCACCGGCACCAAGATCACGTTCTTGCCCGATCCGGAGATCTTCCAGATCACCCGCTTCTCCTTCGACGTGCTCTCCCAGCGCCTGCGCGAGCTCTCCTACCTCAACAGCGGCGTGCGCATCGTCATCATCGACGAGCGCGACAACAAGCGCCACGACTTCAACTACGAGGGCGGGCTCAACTCCTTTGTGGCCGACCTCAACAAGAATAAGTCGCCCCTGCACGACGAGCCCATCTACATCACCAAAGAGCTCCCCGAGCAGGGCATCACCGTAGAAGTCTCCATGCAGTGGAACGACTCCTACAACGAAAACATCTTCTGCTACACCAACACCATCCGTAACCGCGACGGCGGCAGCCACCTCTCGGGCTTCCGCGGCGCGCTCACCCGCACGGTGAACCTCTACGGCGTCTCCAACGGCATGCTCAAAGAGTCCATCACCGGCGACGACATCCGCGAGGGCATCGCCGCGGTGCTCTCGGTGAAGATGCCCGACCCGAAATTCTCCAGCCAGACCAAAGACAAGCTCGTCTCCAACGAGATCAAGGGCGCCGTCGAGTCGGTGGTCAACGAGCGCCTGGCGATCTTTTTGGAAGAGAACCCCTCGGTGGCCAAAGCGATCATCGAGAAAGCCATCGCGGCGTCTCGTGCCCGCGAAGCCGCCCGCAAGGCCCGCGAGATCTCGCGCAAGAGCGCGCTCCAGATCTCCGCGCTCCCCGGAAAACTCGCCGACTGTCAGTCCCGCAAGCCGGAGGAGAGTGAGCTTTACATCGTCGAGGGTGATTCCGCCGGTGGCTCCGCCAAGCAGGGCCGTAACCGTAAGTTCCAGGCGATCCTCCCGCTGCGCGGAAAGATCCTCAACGTCGAGAAAGCACGCTTTGACCGCATGCTCTCCAACAACGAGATCTCCACGATCATCAGCGCGTTGGGCACCGGCATCGGCCAGGAGTATTTCGACATCGAGAAGCTGCGCTACCACAACATCGTCATCATGACGGACGCCGACGTCGACGGTAGCCACATCCGCACCCTGCTCCTGACCTTCTTCTACCGTCAGATGCCCGAGATCATCGCCCGGGGCTACCTCTACATCGCCCAGCCGCCCCTCTTCTCCATCAAGCGCGGCCGCACCATGGAGTACCTCAAGGACGAGCGCGAGCTTAACGATCGCCTCATTGAGAACGCCAAAAACGCCCTGACCCTGCGCGGCGAAAACGGCAAAGAACTCGCCGGCGACGAGCTGGCCACCTTCATCGACGATCTGCTCAAGTACCGCAGCGTGCTTGAGCGCGTGGCCCGCAACCACGATGACCGCATCGTCGAAGAGGCCGTCAAAGCCGACTTCACCCTCGAAGATCTCCAGGACAAAGAGCGCCTCAGCTCCCGCAGCCAGGAACTTCTGGAGCGCCTGCGCCAGAGCTACACCACGGTGCCCTGGCGCACCCCCGAGATCCTCGACGACGCCGAGCTCGACGACCTTTTCCTGGCCCAGTGGAAGAGCCGCGTCTCCGGCACCTCGATCGTCTCGCGCCTGGACCGCGCCTTCCTCTCCGGCGTCGACTACAAGGAGCTTCTGCGCATCCGCCGCGCCTTCGAGTCGCTCGGAGAGCACGTGATCGTTGACGATGGCAAAGAGACCGAGCCGCTCACCTCCATCGCCCAGGTGCTCAACCGCGTGCTCGCTGCCGGCCGCAAAGGCCAGACCATCCAGCGCTACAAGGGTCTTGGCGAGATGAACCCGGATCAGCTCTGGGACACGACGATGGATCCGGAGGCCCGCACCATGCTTCAGGTCCGCATCGAGGATGCCGTGGAGGCCGACGCCCTCTTCACCGTCTTGATGGGCGACCAGGTCGAGCCGCGCCGCGAGTTCATTGAGACCCACGCCCTCGACGTGCGTAACCTCGACATTTAACGCGACTTCGGGCGCCTGCGGGGCGGCCTGGCACCTCTCCCTCCTCGCCAGCGCCGCCCCCCAGCCTGCAGGTTGCCCATGACCCGCATCCGACTCTTAAGCGGCCCGGCCGTCCAGCAGACCCTGCACGACGAGCCCGGCGCAAAACTCTTCCGCTACCAGCTCAACATCCCCATCATGGGGCTCGCGCTTGGCCTGGGGCTTTTAAGCCTTTTGGCCGCGGTGATTCTTTATTTTGTCGCCGGCCTGGGGGGCTTTTACACCGCCGCGTTCATCGTCCTGATTGCGCTGGGCCTCTCTCTGTGCAGCATGGTCTCCTACGGCTCCAATTATGCGCGGAAGCATTTTGTGGCCACCTCCGATCGCTGCCTGCTCGTCGGCAACAACGACAACGCCTGGCGCGTCGAATGGCCGCTCATCACCCGGCAGACCCTCGACTTCGAGGGCATGACGCTCTCGCCGACCCGGGCGCGCCTCGATCTGCGCACCGCCGGCCAGCATATCGAGATCCCCATCTTCACCCCCTTTGCCTTCCTCACCGATCTCGAAGAGCTGATGTCCGAGCTGCTTCAGCACCTCGACGCCGAGGGTGAGGGAGCCGAAGACGACAACGGCGACGATGCGCAAGACGTTGGTGCCGATGAGCGTGACGCTGGCGAGTCCAACGCGCCCGACGACACCGACGCGCCCGACGACACCGACGCGCCCGACGCAAACCCCGCGTCCGAAAAGCCCTGAGACGATTTCTAACCCCTGCAACCCCACCCTCTTTTCCAGCCGAGGCCCCCATGGCCAGCCCCCGGGTTATTCGCCCCAACGCGCGCCCCTTCGTGCTTCGCCCCACCCTCTGGGCGGCAGCCTTTTGCGTGGGCGCCGCGCTCATCGCCATGGTCGCGCACGCCGCCATCCTGGAGCCCTCCGCCCTGATGCTGGGTTGGCCGGTGCTGGGCGCGATGATCTCGGTCTTTGTCTATTTCGAGCGCCAGGCCGCCCTGGAGAAGACCTATTTTGAGATCTTCGACGACCGCATCATCTGCCACTACGGCTCGCTCTTAAGCGAAAGCGCCCTCGATCTGCCCTTCCGAAACGTCACCCAGATCGAGCTGACGCTGCCCTGGCTGGAGCACCGCATCTACCAGACCGGACACCTCAAGGTGCACGCCGCGGGCTCCGCCGCCGGCGCTCCGCTCATCTCGGTCGACGCCCCCGAGGCCCTCTACGAACTCCTCGAAGAGCGCCTGCGCCAGAACGGCTTTGTGATCACCCGCCAGAACCTCGTCCAGCGCGAAGAGCCCCATTTTCTGGGCACGCTCATGGACGCCGGCTCGCGTAACAACCCGGTCATCGGCATCCCCTTTGTGCTCCTGATCGCCTTCGTCCCGATGCTTCTGGAGGATCCCTCGGTGCTGGAGTCGGCCCTTGTCATGGGCGCCGGCGTCGGGCTGGTGCTCACCTTTGCCGCCGGCGCGCTGGCCTTCCAGATCATCCGCATCATCGACCTCAACAAACGCGTCTACTCCCTCTACGACGACGTCGTCGACTACGAGGACGGCTTTCTCACCCGCAGCCGACGCCTCATTCCCATCGAAAACCTGGCCGACACCAACATCCACCAGCCCTTTTTGAAAAACCTGCTGGGCATGGCCGACGTCATCATCAGCTGCCAGGGAAGCAGCGCCGACATTCATTTTCCCTCGATGCCCAACGCGAAGCGCTTTCGCGAAAACCTCGGGCACCTGATCAAAATCACCGACGCCCCGAGCGCCGGCCCGAGCACCGCGCACGACGCCGCCGAAATAACCCGGACCGATGGCGAGCGCGAGGCATCCTCCTTCCCCTCATCCCCAGCATTGAGCGACGTCGGCCCGGCGAGTGAGTTAAGGGCTGCGGTGGGCACCTCACAACCGAGCGCCGCCCCGCCGGCCGGCTGGATCCCCTCCGGGCTCTCGCCCATGAACCTTAAGCCGGGCATCCTCTCGGTCTTTCTCTCCAACCTCGTCGTCGCCCCCTTTGTGGTCGTGGGCGCAGGCGCGCTCTTTCTCTTCTCCATCGCCGGCGACAGCGAGCTCCCCGCCCTCGGCGGCATCGTGGCCGTGATCGCGCTCCTGGCCATCGTCTTCGGCTCGCTCGGCAAGGCCATCCAGGAATACCTGATCGTCGAGGCCGAGATCACCGACCAGAAGGTCGCCCTGACCCGCGGTATTTTTAATAAGGAGACCACCGAGTTCACGCTCGAGAAGATCACGCGGCTGTCCATCTCGCAGTCGCCCATCGACCGCTGGCTCAACACGGCCACCTTCCGCTTCAGCTCCATCGGCGCAGCCAGCGCGCTCAAGCTCGCGCATATCCCCGACGCCGACCGCTTCATCCCCCGCATCGAAAAAGGCCTGGGCTTTGGCGACGCCTCCCCGCAAGAGACGCTGAGCGCCGCGCCCACCACCACCACGCTGCTCTACAGCCAGCTCTCCCTGCTGGTGCTCTGCGCCATCGCCGCGGTGGGCTCGATCATCGCCGTGATCTTCTTTAAGCCCGCGCTTCTCATCAGCGCGGCGATCCTGCTCGTGGCCTTTGGCTCCTTTGCCCACGAGTCCCTCTACGCGCCGACCTGCCGCCTGGAGATATTTGACCACCACCTGGCCACCCGCGGGGGGATTTTTGTGCATACCCGCGAGCTGATGGCCCTGCACCACGCCAAAGACGTGCGCACCACCCGCTTCCCCGGCCTGGACACCGGCGGCGTGACCATCTCCGGGGGCGGCGCCTCCAGCGCGCTGAGCATCGGGCATCTCCCCAACCTCACCGCCCTGCACGAGCGCCTCGACGACCTGCTCTTCACCCACCCGCCGCGCCAGACCCGCCAGGGGCCACGACGCCGCACCGAAGTCACCCACGAGTTCAAGCCGGTGATCCGCGCGGCCGCCATTCAAAACACGGCTGCCACCGCCGCCGCCGTGGTCACCATCCCCCTTCTGCCCCTTTTCTTTGCCTACTTCCGCCTGAGCGCCGCCCACATCACCTACACGCTCGAGCTGGACCGGGTGCGCGTCGACCAGGGCATCTGGTTTAAAACCCGCGCCACCGTGCTGCTCAACCGCATCGACCAGGTGCAGACCTCCCGCGGCCCGCTCGATACCGCGCTCAAGGTCGGAAACGTGCAGATCTCCACCGTCGGCAGCGCCTCCCCCGAGATCTCCATCGGACCGGTATCCGACCCCCGCACCATCTACGAGGCCATCGATACAAAGAGCGGCTACGCCCCCAACCAGCCCAGCGCGTAGGCCATCCCCACCCCCAGATAATTGCCCAGCGCAAACCCCAACAGCCCCATCGCCACCCCCGGCAAAATCAACGATCGCCGCCCCAGCCGCTCCGCCACAAGGGGCACAAAGGGCGGCCCGTAGATCGCGGCGGTCGAGGTGATCAAAAAGGTGTCGGCGTCCACCCGCATCACCTTCGCCAGCAGCGCGTGCAAGGCCACCGACCCCAGCATCACCACCCCCATCGCCATCACCACCTCCGCCCCCACCCCCATCAGCGCCGCCGGTCGTGTCAGCGCCCCGATCCCCACGCAGAACACAAGGATCAGGTACTCCCCGGCCTCATAGGTCCCGCGCAAATCGCGCACCCGCGGCCACAACGACCCGGCAATTCCCCCGGTGGTGATCCCCAGCATCACCAGCGCCACCGAGATGCCCCCCGTCACAAGCCACGAAAAGCCCGCGCTCAACACCACCACCCCCACCGACACCCCCACCCCCAGCACCACCTCCCGCCAGGCCCCGCGCCCCTTTACTGGCGCCTCGTTCTCGTCGCCGCTCGCCAGCGCCACAGCGTCCTCCGGCGCGTCCCCCAGCCACGCCCGAAACACCGCCTGCCCCACGCTCAACAAAAACAACAGGTACGCCCCGCCCACCACCACATCGGCGGCGTTCATCGCCACAAACACCTCCTGGCTCACCTCCAACGCCCTCCCCACGCTCAGCATATTGGGCGTGCCCCCGGTGTAGACCCCCACCATCATCCCGGCGATTTTCTCGGACTCCTCCGACCACCCCGCCATCCAACCGCTGGCCAGCGCCACCACCACCATCACCGAGACCACCGCGCACCCAAAGGACACCAGCACCGGCCTCCCCTGCTTGAGCCACCCCCGCACATCGCTCGAGAAGAGCAGCAGCGGAATCGCCAGCGGAATCGCCGCCTCGCTGATCGCTCTTGCCACCGCCTCATCGACGCTCACCCCCGGCGTGTTCGCCAGGATGATGCCGGCCGCGTAGCAGAGCAGCACCGGGTGAAAGACCTCAAAGGCCCGGTGGCGTTTTTCCAGATACCGGGCAAGCGCCGGCATCCCCAGGGCTACAACGACCAACACCAACGTCCAGAGCATGCGTGCTACCTTTTTTGATCGTTTTTGATTCGCGGTTCTCGGGCATCATCGCCCGGCGAAGGGGCAAGGGGCAAATGGGGGGATCGGGCTGGGGTTCGGGCTCGGGTTCGGGCTCGTACTGGTGCTCGTACTGGTACTCGTACTCGTCCTGGTCCTCGTACTGGTACTCGTACTCGTCCTGGTCCTCGTACTGGTGCTCGTACTCGTACGGGTACTCGTACTGGTGCTCGTACTCGTACGGGTACTCGTCCTCGTACGGGTCCTCGTTCTCGTACGGGTCCTCGTACTCTTACGGGTTCTCGGGCTCGTGCTCGAACCGAAAACCCCGAACGCCCTCACGAATCGACCCACGCCGCGAACCCCGGCGCCCCGCAACCACCTAACCACAAACCTCCCAACCCCCGCGGACCTCCCACGTCCCGCAACCACACAACCACAAAACGCGCCCCCCCCAACGCTCAGCCAAATCGACCCACGCCGCGGACCCCGGCGTCCCGCAACCACACAACCACAAAACGCGCCCTCCCCAACGCTCAGCCAAATCGACCCACGCCGCGAACCCCGGCGCCCGCTCGCACATGATCGCCCCGAAGGCTCCCGAGCCCCAAAATCGAGATTCGAGGAGCGCTT